>JAEUWE010000042.1 GCA_016791465.1 Pseudobdellovibrionaceae bacterium | reverse complement strand
AGTCCCCATCGAATCGTATCGAACCGTATATACTGCCACATTTACTCCCGATAGTCTTGATCAAGCGCTTTTGCACGTCAGTCTGGAAAGCGGCGGCTTCGTTGGTATTGGCCTCGAAACCTATGCACGAATGAACAAAAGGCTTAAATTTAAAGAATCGAAATCTAACTTGCGATACCTGGCAGGATTCGAACCAGCGCTCAAAGATTACGATACTTTGTTTCCTCTCTTAGACCTCATTGCGAAGGGACGGATCAATGCGAAACTGATCTCTCTGCCAGTCTTTGGAATCGTCTCTGCCGGAATGGTTTTTGAGGACGAAGACTATGTCCGCTGCATTGAAGGTCAGGATTTTGAGCGGTATCACTCTAGATTTTTGAAAGCTTCAAGATCCAACAGGCCCGGGAAAATACTGACGTTTCGAGCTTGGGGATAATCCTTCTTGTCGGACGACCGTTAAATCTAAAGGAACAGCCATTGAGACTACTGACTTTATTGCCACTACTGATCGCGTGTAACAGCTCCGCCGAGACAAAGGCATCCGACTGCTTTCTCAACCACCGACTAAAAATGTACGCACACTGCAAAGCACAGGTCGAGCCTCCCCTGGCAGCAGAAAACCTTGTTCAACTTGGACTCAAGCGGTCAGATGAAGCTGACTATGCATCATGTGACAAAGACTGCTTCTTGAAAGATCGAATGATGGCGTTTGATGCAAAACGGATTCGATTTCTGAATGATTTTTTGAAGTCGCTCAAAAAGGTAAAGAAAATAGCCTCCCCGATTGCGAGCGCCGATATCGACAGCTTTATAGGGCTTCCCGATTTAGGTGTTTGTATATTTATCGATTCAAACACCGGCCGGATCGAAATAAACGGCCAAGAAATGACGACCGATAAAAAGTGGGCCTACTGGGCAGAAAAATTGTCGCAGATCGAAAAGTAGTATCGGATCCACTTTCAGGATTGTGATGACTATTCATTGGAGCGCAGGTCATGCTCTAAATAAGGACCAATGCCATGAGAAGGGAAAGATGGGCAAGAAGCTATTTTTGACAATCATCTATCTGCTCGCCGCATACGGGCTATTTCGTCTTTATCAAGACGGCGCCACATTCATGGCGATTGACGACTGCTTAGATCGAAGCGGAGCCTGGAATTATCAGCACGCCTATTGCGATGTGGAGAGTAGGAAGTGATACCCGCTCAGCCGACCGGCATCCTAAATGAATGGTTCCAAAGCCGAGGCTTTAAGCATGTTTCACTCACCGAGGTGGTCAATCCTACAAAAGACTCCTCATATGAACTAAACGTCGTGTGTGAACTCAAGTTCCAACCGGACAATGCGCGGGCTTTATCATTTGAAGTTTGGATTTGTGGCTGTGGCTCCATTGGGTTTGGAATTGATCGGAGAGCTAGAATTGCGAGCCTCCTCGGATTCAGTTCAAAATCGAAAATGTTTGCCGGCGGGAAAGAGCCTACCCGGTTGAGTGATGATGTCCTGATTTCAATTCTGAGTTTAGTCGCTGATGGGCGCGTAGGCCTATCCTACATCGCACTTCCCATCGTTGGCCTTCTCTCGATGTGGATTGTTTTGGATCAAGAACAAATCGATGAGCTCTCTCGATCCAACATCGACCACGCCGACTACAACTTTAGTTCGCACCAAAAATGGAACCCATTCTGTCGAATACTTCGTTTTGAGCGATGGTCGTAATGTCTTCTACTGGAGAACGGCTTTTGACCAGAAACAACGTTTTCATCCTCACTGTGATCTCCTATATTTTTGTCGTCGTTTTGCTCACGTTTGTCTTCGAAAACTTCAAGTGGCACGGACGTGGGTGCGCTGCCGATACATCCCAAGGGATCTGCAATGGACGTCTGGACGGAAATCGAACTGAGTACTTTGTTTCACTGAGTGCCTGTCGGAGCGCTCTAGAGCGAAAGCATCCCGAATTCCTCTGTGCCAGTGGCCCAGATCCGTCGAGACCTGAGGTCATGACGTACTTGGCATTTCGCAACGTCTTCTATTCCAAACATGGCCGATTAGAATCTCGCGAGGTGCCACTCTCATTTCGCCTGCTTCCTCTCGGAGCACTTTTTGGCATCATCAGTTCCATCGTCGGCGCCGGATGTATCCTTGCTATTCGAACGAAATTGAAGATCAGGCAGGCAAACCGTCCATCAGGGGCGACATGAATTGGCGTTTTATTCTTCTCAACTTTGGCTTCTCTCTCGGCATCGTCGTCATAGCGGTTGGCATTGAAAACACTGTATGGATTGGCGAGGAGTGTATCTCCAACGCCTCAGGCGGAGTCTGCTCTCAATTATCTCCGGCAACTCGCCGATCATTTTATTGGTCACTTGATCAATGTAAGCAGGCTCTTTCTGCAAAGTCGAAAGACTTTGTTTGTGCTTCTGGCCCAGATCCAGAGCGTCCCGAGATGGCCATCGCCAAATCTTTTCGAAAGTCTTTCACCTCTTCAACAGGGGTTCTCGAATCCCGAGAGGTTTCCGGTTTTTCAATTATTGCACTTCCACTTGCGAGCACCATCGGAGTTTTCACTTTCCTGCTCGGCCAAGTTATCGCAATATTTGCCACACAACGCCGGCGGACGAATTGACGCCGGCCTCGCATTGAGAGAGGGCTCAAAAAGCTTGGTGAACAACACAGCTTTAGCCCCTCAGAGTTGAGCATCAAGGACATCGAGCAGAGCGCTCCACCGAGGGCCAAAGCCCAGCACGCACACTCGACAATCGCCCCTTCCGTACCGTAAACACTATCGCTTTTCTTCGATCTTTTGACTCGAAGATCGCATATCGAACTTTCTTGTTCTGCTCATCTGGCACAACCCTTACCGAAGGAAATTTGGCCTGAACATCAGTCAGCAGCATGTCGTAACCTATTCCAAGCGAAGTCGTCACCGAATCGAAATCCGAAGCGTCGACCTGTGTAACGATCCCCTTTTCAACCCTAATACTGACGGCAGAATATTTTTTGAACGACACATACCTGCATAGGTCGTTGTATCCCTCGAAAGGATGACGCCAAGCCTTCTGTCCGATCGACTTCTCGATGTCCGACAGTTTGTGCCCAAACTTGATCGCTCCATACGATTCATCGGTCAAAATAATCTTTCGGGCGGCCTGCTTCTCTTTTTCTAGCTTTGCTAAAAACTCGGCCTGCTCAGGAGTTGGCGGGCGATCATAAATGGATTCAATCCACTCTCCATCTTCATTGAACCCTGGACACTTTGAATCATCCAACCCGGTGAATCCTTCTTCCAACTCACAAATCAGCTTGCCGTTCTCATCAAACAACTGACGATTTCCGTGGTCACAGCAAACCGTCTGGACGAGATACACCGTCGATTGCTTGAATCTATACTTCTCGATGCCTTCGAGCGGCTCCTTCGATTTGATCCTAGCCTGAACCCACGAAGGATGTTCTGATTCTGCCGAAATGGAACGTTCATTTGCGAGAAACAGACTGAAAACCGAAACAAGAATGACAAATTCGAAACGCAATCGCATATCACATTCTGAAGTGACGGAACACTCGACGTCAATCCGATCAAACAAGACAGCCCCACCTATCGTTGGACCGACTTACGCCAGACATGTTTGCACTCTGCTTGCATAGACCTATTTCACGTCATTTCGCTGCCGAAGAGATCTCCTCGCTATGACTTGCTCGAGGGTAAGCGGCTTAAATTTATAGATCCATCCGGTGAATATCAGCAATGCGATCCCAAACAACACTCCCAGATACCCATTTCGACGCCGAGGTGGGCAATCCGGGAACGAATAGATGGACGGGTTCTCGGGCAAGAAACGGACATCGACCGTAGACGACGTTCGTTTCGATAAAACGCAGGATCGTTCTGATGCGATCGGAAACCAATAATGTTTGCCGTTAAAATCAAGCTCGCAGGAATTACAGGCCCCAGACTGTTCAACAATCGTCGCCGCAGCAGTGACTCC
>JAEUWE010000038.1 GCA_016791465.1 Pseudobdellovibrionaceae bacterium | reverse complement strand
GCAACCGGTCTTCTTGAATCCCTCACCAATTCACACACTCTCACCGACAGTCATTTAAGGGCCATCGACGCTGAAGCCGCCGCGGCCGCCGAAGCGGCGAAGACTGTCTACATCAAAGCGTCAGAAAATCAGCATGCTCTTCTTGAGAAGCAACTCAGCGATGATCCCGCCGATGCCACACTTCCAAAGGGTGCCGTTGAAACAGCCCCGGGAGGCGAAACTGTTCAGCTGAGCCCGACCACCGATGGTCGCGAGGTGATTGCGGTCGTTGAGAATTCGTTCGAACCATCATCTGATATCGAACGTATCAACGCCTTGCATGTGAGCGAAGAGGTTCGCCAACAGATCCTGAGCAACTATCGAAAAACCGGCGTGCTCCCGGATATTATGGTCAAAGAGGTTCGCAAACCCGCGGCACAACCCGCGCTGAGCGATGATCCGTACAATCAGAAAAACTGGCAATAGGCCGCTAGCGTCCGCGACCGCGACGCGAACGCTGTCCACCGCCGCCCGGAGCCTTCGGCCCTGGGCCTTGATTCGACACCGGCCCTGGGCCTCGACCACCATCACCTCGAGGCCGATCCGGGCGTCCCTGGGGACGAGAATCACGACTGGGCTGCTCGCCCTCTTCCTCACCATCAGAATTCGAAGCGCTGCTATCGCGAATAGTGATCTCTTCTTCAACACGATCGCCAACGGATTGTGCCTTCTTGGTCTTCCGTCCGCCGATCAGGCCGTCTTTCTTTGCAATCTGTTCTGAAAGATCAACTGTTGCATCGCCCATGCAGTGCAACTGACAGGCAAGACGACGTCGGTCAATAAACCAACCGCTGCCAATCAGTTGAAGCTCCGCCGCTCCCGGAGGCAGGACATTGCCTTCACCCTCGGTCACGCGCACTCGGCACTCCGCACACGAAGGCACACCTCGGCACACCGACTTAACGTAAAGACCGTGGTCTTCTGCCAAGTGCATCACACTCTGACCAGGTTTGATTTCAAACTCGACGTTCTGGGGTACAAATTTGACCTTCACGTCACTTCACCTTCAACTTTAAAAACTTTTTCTTACCGGCCTTGATGACCACATCAGAACCAGCCTTAAGCGCCAAACTCGCCTTCACCGTGCGAACCTTCTCGCCGCCGATCTCAAGCCCACCGCCCTCAATCAAGCGGCGCGCTTCTGATGTCGAAGGGCAAAGATCCAGCTCCTTTAAAAGAGCCGCGATATCGATTTCACCCGTCAGACGCTGAAGCGGAAGCTCCTTTTCAGGCATCTCATCCGGAAGCCCCTTATTCACAAAAATGCGTTCAAACTCTTCAACGGCTGCCGCACCTGCAGCAGCGCCATGAAAGCGAGTGACCACTGTTTTCGCGAGGCGCACTTTGAAGTCGCGTGGATTGGCTTGGCCTGAGGCCATCGCTTTTTTCATTTCTGAAATCTCTGCCATCGACACATCAGTCACCAATTCGTAGTAACGAAGCATCAGCGGATCGGAGATGCGCATGGTTTTTCCGAACATATCGCGAGGCGAGTCGTCGAAACCGATATAGTTATCAAGCGACTTCGACATTTTCTGAACGCCATCAAGGCCTTCAAGAATCGGCGTCGTCATCACGATCTGCGACTCTTGACCTGCGGCTTTCTGCAGATCGCGACCGACCATCAGGTTGAAAAGCTGATCGGTACCGCCAAGCTCAACATCGGACTTCATCGCAACCGAGTCATAGCCCTGCACCAGCGGATAGAGAAACTCATGTAGAGCAATCGCAGTTCCCGACTTATAGCGTTTTGAGAAGTCATCGCGCTCAAGCATTCGCGCAACTGTGTACTGCGATGTCAGGCGAATAAAATCGACGGGCGTCAGTTTGTCGATCCACTCGGAGTTGTAAACTGTTTTGGTTTTCGCTGGATCAAGAATCTTGAAGATCTGGCGAGCGTATGTGCGCGCGTTCTCTTTGACCTCATCGCGAGTCAGCGCCGGACGTGTTTCGTTTTTTCCGGTGGGATCACCAATCATGGCCGTAAAGTCACCGATCAAGAAATGCACGTCGTGCCCAAGTTCTTGAAACTGGCGCATCTTCTCGATCACCACAGCGTGGCCTAAATGCAGATCGGGGCGAGAAGGATCCGCACCCCACTTGACGACAAGCGGTCGCCCCGTGCTGTACGACTTCTCAAGTTTCTTCAAAAGGTCAGCCTCTGAGACAAGATCGACGAGCCCTCGCTTGAGGACCTCGAGTTGCTCTTTTGGCGTCGCGCTCTTTACCGCGGTCACGTTCTTCTCCCTGCCCTATCGTGCGTGTTCGACAACGCGAACTTCGCGAACGACCGTCACCTGCACTTGGCCCGGGTGACTGATCTCGCGTTCGATCTTGCGTGCAATATCATATGAGAGCATCTGAGCCTGTTCATCCGTCACGCGCGAAGCCTCAACCAGAACGCGCATCTCTTTGCCGGCCTGAACCGCAAAGGTGCGAATCACGCCGTCAAACGAGTTTCCGATCGATTCGAGGTCTTCCATCCGACGAACGTAAGCGTCAATCGATCCACGCCGCGCGCCAGGCCGTGAGTTCGAGAGAATGTTCGCGGTCTGAACAATGAAGGCCAGAACCGAGTTCGGCTTTTCTTCATTGTGATGCGCCCGAATCGCGTGCACAACGGCGTCGCTTTCGCCGTGCTTTTTTGCAAAGTCCGCACCGACAATCGCATGCGAGCCTTCAACCGTGTGTTCGATGCCTTTGCCGATATCGTGCAGCAGTCCCGCTCGACGCGCGCGCTTCACGTCTTCGCCAAGTTCAGAGGCCATGATTCCCGCAAGTGATCCCACTTCGGCTGAATGCTGAAGAAGATTCTGGGTGAGCGAGTGGCGGTACTTGAGTCCGCCAAGAACTTTGATCAGTTCAGGGTGCAAACCGTGAAGACCAAGTTCAAAGACAGCTTTTTCGCCATCGTCCTTCATCGTCTTGAAGAGATCCTTTTTCACTTTCTCGATGACCTCTTCAATCCGCGCCGGATGAACGCGGCCATCCTCCATCAGCTTCTCAAGCGCCTTGCGCGCGACTTCGCGACGGACGGGGTCAAATGAGGAAATCACCACCGCCTCTGGCGTCTCATCGACGATCAGGTCAACTCCACAAGCCGCCTCAAGTGCACGAATATTGCGACCTTCGCGGCCAATGATCTTACCCTTCATGTCTTCATTTGGGAGATTGATCACGGTGACCGTGCGCTCAGCTGTGAACTCACTTGCAAATCGAGCCAATGCAACAGCAACCGTGCGACGAGCCTTCTCATCAGCCTCTTCAATCGCCTTCTGCTCAATCTCTTGCGCGCGACGAGCGGCCTCTGCACGGGCATCCGCCGTCAGCGCCTCAACCATTTCTTTTTTCGCTTCGGCCTGCGTCAGTTTTGAAACCTGCTCCAGACGCGCTTTGAACTCGTCGGCCTGCTTCAGCGCTTCGCGCTCAAGGTCCGCCACTTTCTTTTCGGCAATCTTCACCTTCTCATCGCGCGAACCAATTTCTTGAAGACGCGCTTGAAGTTCCTGTTCCTTCGTCTGCGTCTCTTTTTCAATTCGAGACTCGCGATCAAGAAGAGCCTTCTCTTCTTTTTGCAGTTTCTCTTTTTGTTTCTGAATATCCGTCTCGGCCGTCTTCTTGGCGCGGGCCTCAAAATCCTTTGCGCGATTCTTCGACTCGCGATCAAGACGCTGAGCCTCAGCGCGCGCTTTTGACACGATTCGCTCGGCCTCATCGGATGCCGATTTTTTTGTGCGCTCATCCATCGCATTTCGATAG
>JAEUWE010000035.1 GCA_016791465.1 Pseudobdellovibrionaceae bacterium | reverse complement strand
TGCTCCAGAAAGTCGGGCGGCGACGAGGGTCGCTGAAATTTCACGTTCTTTGAGCTTCTTGCGATCAAGCTGAACCTGTACCTCGCGTTTGCGGCCGCCCAAGATTTCGACCACGCCAACCTGGCTGACCTGTTCGATTTTTGGTTTGATTCGCTCATTGACGAGATCGTAGAGATCGCCCTCCGGGAGGTTGGCGTTGATACCGACGATCAAAATCGGCTGGTCGGACGGGTCAATTCGGCGAATGACGGGCTCTTTGATATCGGTTGGGAGCTTTCTCTTTGTTGAGCCGACCCGATCGCGAATCTGTTGCTCCGCAAATTTCACGTCGGTTTCAAGAGTGAACTCGGCGATGACGACAGAGAGGCCTTCTTGGTTTCGCGACGATAGACGCTTGATTCCCGAAAGAGTTGAAAGCTCGTCTTCCAGCGGTTTTGAAACCAGCGTTTCAACTTCGGCCGGTCCAGCTCCAGGATAGGGAGTTGAGACGGTGACAACGGGAAAGGTGATATCGGGGAACAGATCGACACCCATCCGCGACATCGAGCCAAGACCCACGACGATCATCAGAATCACAACGCAGGTCAAAAAAATCGGTCTTTTTATCGAAAGTTCTGAAAGATCCATTGTGTTCCTCGCTTACTCGTAGGCCACGCCGTAGAGTTTCATTTGCGCATTAAGGTTCAGTAGCTCGGCCAGACTTCTGATTCGAGCGAACTGCGTCTGCTCAAAGTCATTCTCGAACTGAATGACTTGTGCCATTGTCGTTCGACCTGCTTTTTGTCGTGCGCGTTCGTGTTCGAGTTTTTCTTGCTGAGCCTTTTCGAGATCTTCATAGAGCCGGACTTTTTCTTTCGCGAGGCTGAAGCGAGCAGTGAGGTCGTTCCAGTCGCGCTCTTCTTCTAAAAGTTTTCTTTCCGAGAGAAGCCTGTTGGCCTGGGCCTCTTTGAGCCAACCCGTTTGCGCTCGGTCAGTGGTTGTTCGATCGAGAGGAATCTGCAGGCGAATGCCGATCGTCGATGACGGCTTGTCGTTCTGCCAGCTTTCGCCAATAGCATCAGAGCTCGTCGCTTTTTGTGGCGAGTTGAAAGCGTACAGACCAAATAGTTCGAGCGAAGGTTTGCTGCGATCGGCGGCTGCTGTCGCGCTCGCTTCAGCCGCAGCCAATTGCAATTTCACCGCCTCAACATCGGGGCGAGATTGGCTGCGCTTTGGGGTCTCCCACTTGGCGACAAGGTCGGCGTTGATGCTGGTGAGGATCTCCTGCACCTTGTCGGAAGTGAGGCCGCGCGCCGCATTGAACGCGAGACTCGCCGAGCGCTCATCGTCTTCGGCTTGTTTGACGTCGAGTCGACGCGCCTTCAGCTGGGCTGTCGACTGTAAGCCTTCGGTGCGGTCGGCGAGTGACAGTTTCACGCGTCGTTCTGTCCAATCAAAAATCGCCTGCGCGCGACTCAGGGCATCACGTGAAACCTTGAGCGCTTCGCGGGCGAGCGCGAGCCGCCAATACGCAGCCTCGGCTTCAAGGAGGGCCGCTTTCGCGGAGGCATCGTAGCCTTCGGCTTTGGCTTTCGAGGCCAAGAGCGCGGCATCGATGGAGCTTCTCGTTTCACGGCCAAAAGCATTTCGCCACAGCGGAAGCGTGGCTTCAAGTTGTGGGCGCGCCTCGTAGTAGCGAGGAGCGATGCCGACATAATTGGTATCGCTAAACTGGTAAGAGAATTTCGCCTGTAGACCAAATGAGAACTGTTGACTGAGGCCGACGTTGTAGCTGCTGTTCTCGATGTGATCATAACGAAAGAACGGACTAGGTTTGGCATCCGAATTCAGCTGCGCGCTCGCAAAAAATGTCGGCGAAAGCTGAAGACTGGCTTCGTCTCCGTAGGACTCAGCAGCGCTTCGATTTAAGTCAGCGGCTTTGTACGCGCCGTTCTGCTCTTTGACTTGTGACAAAAAGTCAGTGATCGCAAGCGCTGTGACTGTCGGCTTTTCTGCCGGTGTTGGCTTCGCGGCCTGGGTCTGTGCACTTTGAGCTGCGGAAGCGAGGGGCAGCGCGAATGCGAGTGTGAGAATGATTCGCAGTTGCGATTGAGGTTTCATGGCGCACTCTCCTTATCGGGGGCACTAATTCCATTCCAAATCAAATCAAGCCAAGCGGTGATAAACTCGGCGCGAAATTTCGCATCGTGAATGCTGCCACGGCCGAGCACTTCGCGTTTTTTTTCGGCCTGCAAGAAACTGGTGAGCGATCCGAAAATCAACGAGGTGAGGATTTCAGGATTGGGGTGCTTACGTGTAACGCCACTCAGTTCGGCCGCCGTCATAAAGGCGACGAACTTTTCAAATAGACGGTGGAAAACATTTTTGAAAATATCGACCGCGATAGGATTTCCGAGATCGACGTCGCGATGAACAATAATGCAGAGTCCGAGCTCCCGACAATGCACGTCCGTCATTTCTTCTGCAAAAAGACGAAGGCGCAATTTAAACTCCTCGGCATTTTTA
>JAEUWE010000029.1 GCA_016791465.1 Pseudobdellovibrionaceae bacterium | reverse complement strand
GTGTTTTCAATCTTTTTGATCGGACCGCGGTAACCCTGGCGCTTATCGACCTGGCGCAAGCCTTCGCGCACCTGTTCTTGCGCAGCCTGCTGCTGTTTAAAGTCGATCGTCGTGTAGATCTTGATGCCTTCGTCCAAAACTTTGTCTTCGCCAAGTTTCGCCACCAGCATTTGGCGAATGGTTTCAACAGCGAACGGCGCAACCTCTTTGTAATCGCGTCGGAGGTAAACGGTGATCGGTTCATTGAAGGCCTTGTCGGCCTCTTCTTGCGTGATCTTGCCAGTGGCGGCCAGCGCATTCAGAACTTCGCGCTGACGTCCTTTTGCAAGGCGCGGGTTTTCAATCGGTGAGTAATCCGATGGTCGCTGTGGAAGACCGGCGATGACGGCCATTTCTCCAAGTGTGAGTTCGTCGAGTTTCTTGCGGAAGTAAATCTCAGCCGCCGCTTCAACACCGTGAGCGCCGGAGCCGAAATAGATCTGATTCAAGTAAAGATAGAGAATCTCTTCTTTTGAAAGATTCTCCTCCAGGCGCTTGGCGAGCAGCGCCTCTTTGATTTTTCGTGTGTAGGTTCGCTCAGGTGAGAGGAAGAGCTGCTTTGCGAGCTGTTGCGTGATGGTCGACGCACCTTGCTTGGTGCGACCCGATGTGAAGTTCGCCAATGCCGCGCGCGCAATCGCAAGATAGTTGATTCCGGTATGTTCAAAGAACTGTCGATCTTCAATCGCGACAAACGAGTCGATCAGTCGCTTCGGAATTTTCTCAATCGGCGTGAGCTTTCGAATCTCGCGCGAGAAGTCACCGAGTCGTTCGCCGCCGCGAGCGTAGACTTCGCTCACCAAGAGCGGCTTGTAGTCGGTGACCTTCATGATTTGGGGAAGCGAGCTTGTGACAGAGACGATGAGAGCCGCCACTCCGGCAATACCCAGAAGAACAGCGGCGAGTACGAATGCGATCAATTTTTTCATAGAGGCGCTAGCTTAGCGGGGTGCGCCCTCCGCCTCAACTGGGCGCACCGTGTCAGACTGTGGCGATCCTACTGATTGATGTCGAACTTGAGCTGTTTGCGCTTACCGTCGCGGGCGTCGTTGGCCATAGCGCAGACGTCGGGCTTTTCGGAGCAGCTTGGCGGGAATCGTTTACACATCGAGAAGACCGCCTCGATCTCGCCCATCCCGTCTTGAAAGCCTTCCGCAATTTTATCCCGGACAGTCTCGCTTCGGCTACCAGCGCGCCCAAGACATTCAGAGCGCCGCTTCGAGAGCAGCGATTCTGAAGCGGCCTTCTGCATGTCCTGCTGGGCCGAATTCAGTTTGTTCTGAATACTCATGAGTTTCCCGGACATCTCTTGTTGAAGTGAATTCGCTTTCTGATTGGCCTGCTGAACGGCGAGATTATAGTCGTCATGCAGATTCTTTAACTCTTGATTCATCGCTTCGATGATTTTCTGCTCTTTCTGAGGAACTGACGCCTCCATCTCTTTTAGCTTCTGCAAAATATCGAGACGCTGTTTCTCAATCAACGCTGATTGGTCTGAGATGAGCTGTTCTTCGTCTTTCAAGTCATCTGCAGCCTTGTTGATCGCATTGAGTGCTGCCCGGCCTTCGGGAGAAACGCCGCCGGTGCACTCGTTAAAGAACGCGACGTAGTCAGCATTGCGAGCACGAACGTCTTTTGCCGCCTTACGCTTGGCGCCTCCCGCCATACCTGTTGCTGAACCCACATTTCGCTTTCCTTGCTTTTGAGCAGCAAGCCGTGCCGCTTCAGCCTTCGTGTAGTTGGCCGCAGCCGCCGCACGGCAAGTGGCCTGCAACTGGTCTTGTGCACGGCGAACATTCGAAGTCGCGCGACGAGCCTTGTCGCGAAGTTCGATGTACTTGGCGTCGATCGCAGTGTATGCGGCGCGTGCGTCATCCAGAGCTTTTTTAGTCGACTCTGAGAGTCCCTCTTTATCTTTCTTCGCGTTGTCCATGATTTCTTGAGATTTGCGGGTCAAAGTACGGGCCGCGTTCTGCAGCTCCTCTTGCATCTCCTGCTTCATTTTAATCTGTTCAGATTGAAGCTTCTGTTGGTCATCAAGAAGATCGTCGACCTCTCTCTTTGCGTCTTTACGTTTTTCCTCGGCGTCTTTTTCTTCCTGTCGGTAGTCACGACCCTCCATGAAGGTCGGAATGGCCGGGCACCGATTGGCGAGAGCGCGATTACAGAACTCACCGCTGCTTCCGTTTTCATCTTCGTCGGATTCGGCGGCGATGTCAGACTCTGCCTGTCCGCAGGCCTTAATCGTATCAAAGCAGCGATTGAAGTTTCCGGTTCCAAGTCCGGCCTTTCCGCAGGCTTCTTTTGCTTTCTTACCGGCCTCTTCAATTTTGTCCGCTGACTTTTGGCACAGGTCACCAGAGCGCGGATATGCTTCTTGAAGAAGCGCCTGGCACTCTGGACCATTTTTGATTTCATCGCTTTTGGCTCTACAGCTGCTATCATAGCGCTCGCGCGCATCAATTTCTGCGCTTTTTTGGCCATAGTAGGGTGGGTGTGGTGCCGAAGCTGCCAAGGCAGAGGTCGTTGGTGCAGCGGCGGTTGCGGCTACTGGCGCTGCGGCCGCAGCTGGTGCGGCCGTCGCGGTTGCCGGTTTCGCTTTACGTGTTGGAGTGGCGGCCTTTGCCTTTGCTGGCGCTGCGGACTCTTTTTTCACGGGAGCTGCCGCTGCCGCCTTCGGAATAGTTGGTGCAGCACTGCTCGATTCCTTCCGTATAGGAGTACCGGTGGCTGGGCCGGCGAACGAATAAGAAGATGCGAAAATGCTCATCATGAAGAGAGCCAGAACGAATATCGCTCGACCAGCTGTTTTGAAGTTCGACACCGTCACAATCGATGAAAACGAATTCATTCGACCTCGCCCCCTGTTTTTAGACTTCAGCTAAGCTTAGCAGCAAGTGCGGTGCCGCTTGAGGGCGTTTCGTCTGAAACTTCGTCGCGAGAAAAGAACTCGTCTCAAGTCGAGACAGTCGTTGGTCGTGCGTAGTGGAAGTTGCGTGCGCGATGTTGAACTGCGATCGGCGCGATTTCCAAATCAGAAAAAAGACAAAAAAAGGGTTTGTGGCGCGCTCGAAGAATCCAAGAGACCCATGTTATTTAAGGTGGGCGACCATTTAGCGACTTTAGGCTTCTCGGATCCCGAAGGCCGAGCTTGCTCACCATCACCAGGGACAGTCCCCTATCTATAAACTTGTAGGGTCTCTTTGTTCTGAGGCTAATGCCAACAAACCCAAAAACAGATTACCACAAATCGCCTGCGCGATAGTGGAGAAATGGTGTTTTTCGATGAGTGAATCTTGACCTTTGGCGCATGGAGAGACACTGCGGCGAATCCGATAGCGTTTTATGGCGCCGCATGCTTTTACAGACGCTCTTGACAAAGTCGTTCCGTGGGTTTCCTTCGCCTACGGATGCATCATGGTTTTCGTTTTTCAAAGCCCGACATTGGTCAAGCTGGCCGAGACGCGGCTTCCAGAGCCACACCGCTCACGGTTTCTCGCACACGCGGGCCTTGGGTGGATATGCCTTTTTGTCGGCGGTCTTTGGATTTTACAGGGGCTGTGGCTTTCTTAGAAGTTCGGATGGCGGACGGCCGTCTTTGAACTGCGATCACTCTTTGACAGGTGGAAACCGCCCTCGCTAGGGTGCCGGGGTGACCAAGAAAACACCCTCAAAATCTTCGACCGGATCAGGCAGTAAGAAGACGGAACAGTTGGGCTGGGCCGATTGGTTGTCTGCGTCTGCTCCGCCCGCATCGCGTACTGAAAAATCGCCCCCTCCTCCATCGGCGCCTGCAGTAAAGAAACGCGATTGGAGCAAGCTTGAATTTCCATCGACGGGCACATCGACCATCGTGGCAGAGCCCGCAGCCTCTCCCGTAAAAACCGAAGAGCCCCGAGCGTCAGAGCCGGCGGTTTTGACGGTCAGTGGTCTCAATAAAATGATTCGGGGAAAACTTGAGTCGGAATTTCAGCTGGTGTGGCTAAAGGGCGAGATTTCGAATTTCAAACCGCATCCGTCGGGACACTTTTATTTTAGCTTAAAAGATTCGACGGCGCAGATTTCGGCTGTGATGTTTCGTGGATTCAATTCGGCGCTTCGCTTTAAGCCAGAAGATGGCATGGAAGTGATCGTTCGCGGCAAGGTGACGGTGTACGAGCCGCGCGGCAACTATCAGATCATGTGTGAGATGATGGAGCCAGTTGGCGCCGGCGCTTTGCAAAAAGCGTTTGAGCAATTGAAGCGCAAGCTCGAAGCCGAAGGGCTGTTCGACAGCGCGCGAAAGCGTCCGATCCCAATGGTTCCCAAGCACATCGCGCTCGTCACATCGCCATCGGGTGCTGCGATTCGCGATATGCTCAATGTCTTGGGTCGGCGCTTTAAGGCCGCGAAAATTACGGTGGTTCCATGCTCAGTACAGGGCGAACGCGCGCCACGCGAAATTGTCGCGGCACTGGCGCTGGCGAATCGGCTGAGCGACGTCGATGTGATTATCGCCGGTCGTGGTGGCGGTTCGATTGAGGATCTCTGGGCGTTCAATGAAGAGATCGTGGCGCGCGCGATAGTGGCGAGTCGTGTTCCGGTGATCTCGGCTGTCGGTCACGAAGTTGATTTTACTATTGCGGATTTTGTCGCTGATTTGCGGGCACCAACGCCGTCGGCTGCGGCGGAGCTTGTTGCAAAAAGTGCGGTTGAACTTCTCGATCGTGTTCGTGGCCTTGAGCGAGCGCTCGCGGTGGGGTGTTTGAGTCGCCTCAATCGTTTTGTGGATCGCGTAAGAACGGCTGGGCGGCTCCTGGTTGATCCGCGCCGCCGCATTGAGGATGCGATTCTTCGTTGCGATGAACTTGGCGAACGGATGGAGCGTGCGATTTTAGAAATCATTGATCGGGCGCAGCTTATGCTCAACATGAGTCGTGAGCGTCTCGATACGCGGGTTCAGCGACGTGTAGACATATCACGAGAACGGCTGGCGCGGGCGGGAGCACTGCTCGATAGCGTGAGTCCGCTTCGCGTACTCGATCGCGGTTATGCAGTCGCCTCGGTGTCGGGCCGCGTGATCACCGATCCGAAAGATTTAAAACCAGAAACTGATCTTGAGATCCGAGTAGCAAAGGGCGTGATTCGCGCCCGCGTGCGTTCGGTAGAAAGAGCGAAGGAGTAGTCGATGGACTTTGAAAAGAAACTCAAACGTCTCGAGGAAATCGTTGGCAAAATGGAAGACGGTGAGCTGTCTCTGGATGACTCGATGAAGCTCTTTGAAGAGGGAGTGAAGCTCTCGCGCGACTGCCAGGCGCAGCTTTCTCAGGCTGAACAGAAAGTGAAGGTGCTTTTGGCGGTTTCAGCCGATGGAACTCCTGAAACACGGGACTTCTCGGGCGAGAACAGTGATGAGTAATTCGCCGATGCCGGTCGACTATTCGGCGCTCGTCCTCAAGGCTCTTGATCAGTTTTTTCCGCGGCTTGATGATCGCGTGCCGGGTTGGTTGCGCCTCAATGAATCGATGCGCTACTCGCTTTTACAGGAGGGCGCGAAACGCTTCCGCCCGACGCTTTCCTGTTTGACGGCTGTGGCGCTAGGTAAGCCGATTGAAGAAGTGATGCCGTTTGCTTGCGCGCTTGAGTGCATTCATACCTATTCGCTCATTCACGATGATTTGCCGTCCATGGATAACGATGATTTTCGTCGTGGCCTTCCTACCAATCATAAGAAGTTTGATGAGGCGACGGCTATTCTCGCCGGTTGCGCGCTTTTGACTGACGCTTTTGCGTTGGTAGCAGAAAGCTATGCCGAAAAGCCAGAGCTTGCGGTGCGCGCGATCTCTGAGTTGTCGCGAGCCGCGGGCTCGCACGGCATGGTGGGCGGGCAGGCGATTGATATGGCCGCGAAGGCGGGTATCAAGGACGCTGACGAGTTACAGCTGATGCATCAGCTCAAAACGGGTGCGTTAATTCGTGTTGCAGCTGTCGGTGCGGGCATTGTGCTAGAGGCGACGGAGGAGCAGCTCGAGGATCTCTCTGATTTTGGCGCTGCACTCGGTTTTGCCTTTCAGCTCGCCGATGACCTTCTCGACTACGATCAAGATCGGCCAGAGCAAGGATCTTACTGCGCACTTCTCGGACCAGAACAGACGCGCGAGCTTCTGATTGAGCAGACAGACGAGGCGCTTGATGCACTGATTGATTGGGATGAACGGGCGCAGCCGCTTCGCGATCTTGCGGAGTTTAACCGCGATCGCAGTCGATAGGTTCGGTTCCAATGAGGATTGATGTGTGGCTTGCAGAAAATGGCTTTGCGCCGAGTCGCCAGAAGGCTCAGGAGCTCATTTCGGCTGGTCGTGTATTTCAAATCGACTCTGCAGGTCGGAGGCAGAAAGTTTCGAAAGCCAGCACGGCAGTCGATCTGACACTTTCTCCCAAAATCGAAGTCATTCCGGATCCTGAGCTCGGTGAGCTGCAGTTTGTTTCGCGTGGCGCGCTCAAGCTGAAGGGCGCCGTTGAAAAGACGGGCGTTTTACTAAAGGGCGCGCGCGTATTCGACGTTGGAATTTCGACGGGAGGATTTTCCGACTACTGTTTGCATAGTGGTGCCGTTCGTGTCGTTGGTGTCGACGTTGGTCACGACCAATTGGCGCAGAAGCTTCGCGAAGATGCGCGGGTGTCTCTGTTTGAAGGTGTGAACGCGCGTGAGCTTGATCGCGATGAATGGCGAGAGAAGGTTCTCGGCGCAAATGCGGGACGCTTGTTTGATCTCATCGTGGTCGACGTTTCGTTTATTTCGCTGCGCTTGGTTCTGCCGGCGCTTCCGTCGTACCTTGCGCCACAGGGAAAAGTTCTGGCATTGGTGAAACCGCAGTTTGAGGTTGGCAAACAGGGCCTCGGCAAAGGTGGAATTGTGAAAGACGCTTCGCTGTATCCACAGGTCGAGGCGACAATTCGCGATCTTTCAGCTTCGCTTGGTTTGAAAGTGGAGTCATACTTTGAGAGTTCGATTCCGGGATCAGATGGCAATCGGGAGTTTTTTCTATATGCGACACAACCTCAGCTTGGGTTGTTGTAACGGGTGTGGAGGCGACCTCGACGGCTCTCGAATCGAAGCCCATGCTCGAAGCTTGAACGGCTAAAAATGGTCGATGATCTCGCATTTATACTGCTGAACGCCGGAACTTTCTTGGCGAAGACAGTTAGCGCTGAAAAAGAACGCCATCGCTTTTTTGTTGCGTCTATCAAATGCGGGGTCTCGTTCGAGTTTAACGTTTATTGCGAGGCCTGCTTTCGCAAGTTTCTCAGACTCTTCCATCGGAAAAACGCCCGCGGGTCCTTCACACAGAATAGGTCGGTAGGTTTTCTTATACGGCAAGAGCTTACACTGGTAAGTGTAAGAAGTTTCGTTTGAATTGTTCCGGACGAAATCGTCTGGGAGCTGAGAGTAGTAGACATCGGTCATGGAGAACAAAACCTCAGCCGGCTTTCCGGTTGCCAACATTGCCCCTGTTGGTGATTGAGGTGAAGCACCACTGACATTGAGCGTACCAAAGACGAGAGCGGCAAAGAGCAGAAACTGTTTCATTTGGTCTCCTATGCGACAACGGCGGGCGACGGGGCAAGATCTGGACCAACCGAGCATGAGGTGGAGTCGTTCCTGCGCCACTTCACGATTGCGACCTTGTAATTTTGCTTCGTAATCGTGAACTTTTTGGACATACTCAGTTCTCGCGAGGGGCACTCCTGGTGAGATCTCTTAGTTCTTATTTTAAATTTGGCGAGGAACTGTACGATGATTTATCGAAATATCAGAAATAGGGTTTCCCCTTTTATTCTCGTCATTACAGTTCTCTCGGGCTGCACATTACAAACACGAAAGTCAGAGGCGCCCGTACGGGCAGGCGATCGTGCGGGTCAACAGCGAGTTGAGATTCCGGCGCCGCCACCGATCGTGACGAGCCAACCTGCACCTGGTGATCAGGGCGCAGCGGCACTTCCTCCTGCGCCGATTCCTCCTGTGGCGGATACATTTCTCAGTAAAGAGCTTCCAAAGGTCGGTTTGATTCTTGGGCCCGGAGGCATGAAGACGTATGCGCACATCGGCGTTTTGCGCGAGTTTGCGCGCGCGCGAATTCCGGTTCACGCGGTGGCGGGCCTTGAGTGGGGCGCGATGATGGCCGCGTTCTATGCCGAAAAGGGCCAAGCGAACGACGTCGACTGGAAAGCGTTTCGGTTGAAAGAGAGCGACGTGCCGGGAGCGGGTATGTTGCGTGGCTATCGCGCGAAGTCGATTGGCGATTTTGATTCTTATCTTTCGACAGCGTTCTCTGGAGCGTCGGCAGGACTCTCGGCCGATCGTGCGAAGGTGCCTTTTGGTTGTCCGAGTGTTGTGAAGCGCGACAAGTTTCAGTTTTTGTCGAAGGGCGCAATGAAAGAGCTGATGCTTCGCTGCGTGCCGTTTCCGCCACTCGTTGGAGATTCTGAGAATATCGCCGCCGCGTCGGCGGTGGAAGAGTCGGCGCAGTGGCTCCGCTCGCAAGGGGCGAATCTCATTGTGCTGGTGAATGTTTTGGGTGGCGGCGAAACGCTGACATCGAAGCTTGCTGAAGAACAGTACGGCACGAGTGTTCTGTGGACCGAAGTTCGCCGCGATATTTTAAAAGTGCGGGCGCCGACGGTGAACTGGGTGGTCAGCGTGAACACGGCCGGCCAAAAGATCGATGATTTTGGTGGGCGTCGCGCGGCCGTCGAAGCCGGAGTCAAAGCGGCGACGGATCTCACGCAGAAGCTCTCGAAACAGTACGGGTTCTAGTTTTCGATTTCGTTCCGTGTTTGGAGCATTTGGTCCGCGTTGCGGACCTTGAGCATGAGCGCCCCCGGAGCGGTGCGTCCACAGTGTTCTACAGCGGGCTCTTCCTGCTTGTTTCCCTCGCAAACGACGACTAACTCTGGGCGGAACCTGGAGGACCTGTGCTTAAAAATATCGCACGCTCGAAAGCGAGCGCGTTCGTCTTTTTCGTGGCCTGTTGTTTTCTAATTTCGCTGTGTGATCAGGCGATTGCAGCAACGGCGAGTGACGCTGGTTTAGAGACAGTGAAAAATCTCGGCGCGATTACGAGTGTTTCGGATGACCTCGCGAAAGATCCCACAAGTCCGATTGCGAAGCTTGTGGATGAGAACGACTGCGAACGCAAAATCACAATGCCGGAAACTCAAAGGCCACTCAAAGCGGGAGATCAGGCTGTATTGCCATTTCGAGTTGAAGTGACAGGCCCCGGCTGCCCGATCACTTATTTGATGGAGCTAAAAGGGACTCAGCTGCCCGACGGGTTTCGCGCAGACTTCTCGCTAAAGTACGAAGCGCGATCGGCTGAGGCGAAGGCCATGTATGATGTCGACAAGAGCGAAGTCCTTGGAGTTCTTGAGGCCAACGCCATTCAGAACGCCAGTGGCGGCGGATTGAAGGCGAATTTCAGCTATAGCGGCACCGGGCATTCGCAGACGTTTGGCGACTATGCGATGAGCAATGCGTTGGTTGGTGAAATGAAAATTGGAATGAACGCGTCTGGTGGCGCTGGTGGATTTCCGGGGATTAGTATCAAAGGTCAGTTTGATGACGTCACCACGATGACGTTGAACGGAAAAACCAGTGAGCTGAAGTCAGTGACGGTGTTCGATAGCCTGATGCCGAAGGCAAATTATTTTATCAATGGCACCGCGGCGACCGAGGCCGACTACAAACAGGTCCGCGATACGATGAAGCTGCCAACGCTTGAGCAGATTGACCCTGGATCTTCGGATGATCCAATCATGAATTGCACGGTGAGCGTGTTTGCGGCGAGTGACCTGTCGGTCGGCAATGCCAACTCGGCGATTCGCGCATCGAAGCCAGTTGCAGCGCAGCCG
The DNA here is from genome assembly GCA_016791465.1 of Pseudobdellovibrionaceae bacterium. Lineage (GTDB taxonomy): Bacteria > Bdellovibrionota > Bdellovibrionia > Bdellovibrionales > JAMPXM01. The sequence continues at coordinate 4,066 of JAEUWE010000029.1, read as the reverse complement.
CTCTTCGTCGATCAGTACTGCGGTTCAAAGCCGAAAGTTTCGATGGGCATTTTTGGAGGCAACCGCCTTGCTGTCGACTACCAATTCAATTCGGGATACCTCGGTTTGAATATGCAAGTCTGCGGAGCCAATCAGAGTTGCGCGGCCGCTGATCGCGGCTTTCAGTTCGAAGATGAGGCGTCATATGCTGATACCCTTTCGAATTTTACTGTGCTTTCAAGCTGCAAAGCCGTTTCGTTCTGTGGAGGTCGCCCATGATTCGCGCCGCAATCTTTTTAATTTTGTTTTCGGGAGTGAGCGCGCAGGCGGACTTCACGGTTTTGGATCCAAAAGGCGAGCTTTCGCGTTTTGCGCCAGATCTCAATATGGGCACGTTCGATGAGGAGATGACTTGTCGTCAGACCGAAACCTATTTCAGCGAAAACATGCATACAAAGTACAATTGCAATCCGCAGTACTGCATGTCGCAGTCTCAGAATGAAGAGCGGCCGTACCCGAAGTTCACAATGAATATTGATGATTGTTCGGCGACGGGTGCGTTTCTCTATTCAGACCGCGGCCTGATCGTCGAGTTTAAAAGAGACCAGTGGAAGCCCGAGGCGGGATACTTTGTTCAGCCTCTCCTTGAGAAGCTTGGCGACTACGTTTCACCTGAAGGCACGATCACGATTAAATCGATTTGGACGCGTCAGATTCAAGTTCTAGAAAATGGACGTCCTCAAACGCGTATGGCTCCGCTTATCGAATATGAACTGAGTTTTGGCGCTGGCCTCATGACAACTCCCGGCTGGCTCCTCGTCGATCGCGATGCCAAAGGGCTTAAGCGGATCATGGCAATCGGCACAGGTAATTGGGGCGGAAACTCTGACATCTTCTTCAAGATTCGCGGACTCCTGCCCGCGTCAACCATGGGAGGAATGCCCGGCGGATTCCCGGCGGGGTTTCCATGATTCGACTCTTTTTGGCGGCGATGATTTTTTCTTCAGTGGCCGTTGCCGACCGCGGCGGCTGGGTTGCGTCGGGCGGCGAGCTTTTCCGCTTTGGTAAAAACCCATGGTTTCTAAAAAACACCACGACTGTTGAATACTGTGTGGAGATTGACCGCGCGACGATTTCGGCTAGCGAGAGCGATGTCTATGCCGCTGTCAGCGATGCAATCGAATACTGGAAGCGCGAGTTCGATCCGCAACAGGCGATGCTTTCGAAGCCGGGCTTTGTGACAGTTGGGACGCAGACCTTTACACGGGTCAGCCCGTGTCGCGCCGACCTCGCGTTGACGTTTAAAATCGGTGCGGGGACGCTCGATGTCGACGAGCTGAAGTCCTTGGTCGAGCCCAGCAAGTACGTCGGAGTTTCTATTCGTAAAGAATATGATCAGGTGACTATGACCGGAAAGGGCATCGTCTATATTTCTTCCGACCGTGGTCCGCAGGCGTACAATCAGCGGCCCAACTCAGGGCATCTCTATCCTGAAGCATGGAAAGAAAAAAAGCTTCTGACCTACGCACTCATTCATGAGATGGGTCACGTTTTTGGCATTCCGCATACAGGCGTTGGGTTAATGTCGGAAGTTTTTCTCGAGCAACTTCTGCACAAGAAGTTCGTTCAGTTCTATCTTGATAAGGCGCTCGACAACTTCCTATCGCCGCCGATGAATTTCGATGTGTGCATGTTGTCGGGAAGCTTCAATACGACGTTCTTTCAAATCCCAAACGATACGGCATGTCTTCGTTTTGAGGGTGTGATGACGGCGGGAAATATCGAATGGAAGCTTTCCACATTGAAAACCCCCAAAGACACTCCGGTTCCGGCAGGGACCTTGAAGGCCTCGATGATGATGCAGTTTGCGGTTTCGGCAAAACCCGCATTGATTGTGCAGCTGCCTTCTGAGCAGACAGTTTTTTCGCTAATGAATCGCAATATGAACACATTCTTGATTGGACCGATGTTTTCAGACTCCACCGCGCAAGGTGTTTTCCAAACGCCGGTGTCGACGCGGCCGAACGCGGTTCAGGTTGAGCTTCGAACGGATTCGATTTTGATGACGGCCGTTGTTTCGGGAAAGCTGACCCCGGTTCTCGTTTATAGTCCGCCAAGTCTGCTCAATAAAATTTTTCCGATTGGGCCGTAGGCGAGAGTGATGGCAAAACGGGACGAACAGCCCTTTCAGCTCTATGCCTTTGATGATTATAAGCAGGCCATCAAGGCGCGTGTAAAAAACCTCCAAGCATCGCGTCCAAGTCTCACGATGAAGAGGCTTGCGGAGCGCATACGGGTGCAATCGACGTATTTATCTCGAGTGCTGAATAGCGAGAGCTCACATCTTAGCGAGGATCAGCTCTACACACTGGGGCGGCAGCTCGAGTTCTTGCCGGATGAGTTGGACTTCATTCAGCTGCTGCGATCGCATCAGGCCTCAGATGAGCCGCACCGCAGGCAGATGCTCTATAGCCGCATTGATCAACAGCGAAAGTCGCGCCTCGCGAGTGCCGAGACAAAACCGTTTCATCTTGAGGCTTTTCAAAGTGAAGTGGCCTACCTCTTCACTCCGCTTGCGATTGTCGTACATGTCGCGCTTTTTATAAAAAGCTACCAGAAGAATCCGCGATTGCTTTGTCCGCAGCTTGGGATTTCCGATGCGGCGTTAAAAAATATTCTGCAGATCCTCGATGCGAGTGACTACGTCGTCCTCGCTGACGATGATCCGTTTAAAGTATTGGAAGTGAAGTCGAAGTACCCGCACTTTGGACGCGAACACCCGTTGATGCGGGCGCACCAGACGACGCTGAAAACCATGCTTCAGTCTCGCCTCAATCAGACTGCCGAAAGTGAGAAAGAGAGCTTCCTGGTGACCTTTTCGATGGATGAGGCCGGCTTCAAAAAGGTCAGCGATGAGTTCAGAAAGTTTGTTTCGAAAGTCCAGTCGGTGTCGTTCGACGGAAAACATACGAACGTGTATCAGCTGAGTTTTGATTTTCTGAAGTGGATTTAGGGGGGGCGATGGGTCGTAAAACAGTTTTACTCTGTCTTCTGTTGGTCGGTAGTTTTGTCGGTTCATTCTGCCATGCCGATGGCCTTCGAGAAGACAAAGATGCTAAAACTCTGGAACAGCTGAAAGGGCTTGGAGATGATTCGAAGAAAGAGCACAAGGTTGATTTCTTCTTTAGTTTCAAATCGGAAGCGGGGGCGAAGGCCGTTGCGGACGAACTGACAAAAGAAGGCTGGCCGAATCCGATAGTCGAGGCGAGTAAAGGAAGGGTTGCGATGATTTTGTCGAAGAGGCTCGTACCGTCTCTGACGAGAATGCAGAGTCTTCGTCTCAAGTTTGATGCGCTCGCATTTAAAAACGACGGTGAGTATGACGGATGGGGAACCGAAGTCGAGAAATAGCACAATGAGTGCATCGAAAGCTTTCGAACTGCAGTTTTAGTTCATCGCCGAGAGTACGGCCTTTCTCTTAGTTTGATTCCAGGCGCTTCAATGGTGGAGCGCTCAAAAGGGGTCAAACAATGCGAAGAACACCAAATTCAGAAAAAACAACAAATAGAAATTCAATCGCGATGCGAGCGGCGCTGAGTCTATTGGCTCTGTCAACCAGTGGCCTTGTCGCTTGCTCAGCAACCGTGACGTCAGATGCACCGCCGATCGAGATCGTGTCGGGCACCGTCCCGGAAAATTCGCAATCGAGTGCGAAAGCTGTTCAGGGTTCATGGCGCACGGGCTGCCAGTATCAGGGCGGAATGTATTACGTCGAAAATATGACGATCAAAGAGCGCGATTTGACAATGGTGATTGATATCTATTCGAACTCGCAATGCGCGGGCTCTCCGTGGATGACGCAAAATCTGACGGGAAATTTCGACGTGATCGCGCCGTCAGCCGTGTTGTCGGGAGCATGGGAGGTCGATGTCACTGTCCAACAGAGCGGCCAGCCGGCTCAAATGACAAAAGCACTGGTCTTGGTTGAAGGGACGACAATGTATGTTTCAAACGATTCATCAGCTCCTGCTGGACAGCGGCCAACTCAGGTTGATCGCACGAAACCTTATACTCGAGTTGGGGGTTG
>JAEUWE010000020.1 GCA_016791465.1 Pseudobdellovibrionaceae bacterium | reverse complement strand
TGTCAAACTTATGGGCAGGTTATTTCTTTTTTTCTGAATGCTTTTTGAAGTCTTGAATTGTGATGAAGCCGTAGGTGCGTTTTCGAATCGTGTCGCGGGCCACGTCGCGGAGTTCTTCTAGGACGTCTTCCTCAAAAGCGTGTGGGATCATGCCTTGGCGTTTCAGGTCCGACGTGTACTCCTCAAGAACTTGCGGAATAACGCTCTCTGGACGCTCGGATTCAACCAGAGCATTCATCAAGTGATAGTCAATCAGTTCAAGGAGTCGTGCGTTCATCTGAATTGTTATCGTCTTTTTGTGCGGAACAGTTGACTCGGCAAAGGGCTGATAAATGATAGGAACGTGTCGAAACTAAAGCGAGTCCTCAATCAAACTGAAATCGAAGGTCTAGCTGACGAACTGCGCAGTCTTCAGGGTGCACAGCTGCAAGAGGTTGAGGTCGAGCCGAGTCCTGAGCTTGGCGGCAAAAAGCCAGGAGCGCTCAGGCTTGGATTTTTCCTGCCGGGCGGTGTTCGCTGGGTGATTGTTGACTACGACGTGTTGATGCCCGCGCTCATTGTTTTTCCAAAAGGCGTTGCGCCTCGGCCATTGAAAAAGACGAAACTCAGGCGACCGCTGGAACTTTTCCTTCGAAGCCACTTTGTCGGCAGTCGTCTCTCAGCCGTTGGTCTTCGTGTCGACTTGGGTCGAGCTCTCGATCTCTATTTTGGTCCAGAGCGAAGACTTGAACTCCACCTTTTTCCACACGGTCGAAATGTTATCGCTCATGCGACGGGCTCCGCCGTTCCGACCAACTCAAGTGGCAACGAGAGAACGATCGCCGAATTTAAACCCATGCCGCATGCAACTCCCGAAAACAGTGCTCGGGTATTTTCAGAAGTGCGAACGCCTCAGGCGATTTTTGAGGAGTGGACGGCGAGTGAGCAGCCTCTGGGCGAGTTCAAGGGCAGTGCCTCAGGAGATCCGAATGCGGCAAAGGCCGCTTCTCTCGATATTTTGATCGAGAAGAAAAGAAAGGCTCTCGAGAAAGTTGAACTCGAAATCGAGAATAAGTCGCGAACCGAGTTTCGCGCGGTGGGTGAATGGCTGAAGGCCCATCAGACCCTTGATGTCCCAAGCGAGTGGGAAAAGTGGATCGATCGCGATCGATCTTTGGCTGAGAATATTTCTCGTCTTTTTACTGAGGCCAAAGCCAACGATCGGAAGATCGAAGGCACGCGGAGTCGCGCTGAAGCGTTAAGGAAAGAGCTCGACGCGCTTTCTTCGGGCCAAGCGCCAGCTGCAAAAAAGCGCGATGGCTTGCTTGAAGCCGCCGATGCTCGGGGTCGGACTTACGAGATCGCCTCGGACCTTGTTTTACTTGTCGGTAAAAATGCGACTGAGAACATGATGATCCTTCGCAAAGCTCAGCCGTTTGATCTATGGCTCCATTTGCGTGAGCGCCCCGGTGCACATGGGATCTTACGACGGGCTCGAGGCCGAGTGGTCAGTGATCAAGAGTTGCGACTGGCGGGAGTGAAGGTCGCCGAGCAATCGACGAAGAAGCGAGCCGCGGAACTGAAGGGCGAAGCCTACGACCTTTTGGTCGTCGAGTGCCGATATGTTCGTCCGATTAAAGGCGATAAGAACGGTCGTGTGCACTACACAAACGACCGCGTTCTGCGATTGAAGCTCTAGCGAATTACTTTAGTTTCTGAATTGTAAACGGGATCGCCGGGATTGAGTCGGCACCCATCGTGATTGCGATATTCACGGTGGCGTTGGATGTGAGAGATTCTACTGTTTGGCCCGATAGGTCGATGACGTGAGCAATCGAAATCTGGGCTTCGCCGCAGTTTGGGAAGCTTGTCTCGACAACACTGGTTTTCGTGTCAAATGAGTAGGTGCCCGAACAAGTCACTTTGCCGCCGTCGCCCTCGAGTGTAAGCGTGGCGTCTGTCGCTCCAAGGCGAACAAGCGCAACAAGGTAAACGTCTTTGGCTTTGATCAGGTAGTCGCCCTGAACGGTCGAAGCATTGAGCGCGGTTGCCGCGTGAGCGCCGTTTGTGAACATTGTGGAAAGACCGAGAGCGAGGGTCGCTAGAAGAGCTTTCATTTTATATTCTCCATTTGGTGCGATTCAGGTTTTTTGCGCTAGCGCTGCTGAGAAGATCACAATTGCTGTAGGGGGGCATCGACTGCGAGATGCGCTGTAATCGTTCTCTTGGTGTCTCATTCCCAATGAGGAGATTTCTCCAAAATGAGTGAAATCTTCCATGGTCTCTCCAGGATCGAGCTCTAGCCTTAAAGAAGCCGGTCCTGCGCTTTTGCGGGAAGGGTTAAAGGAGCTTCCTCGTGGCAAAGCGTAAGTTGGATTTCGCGATTTCTATATTGAGCTTTGTGGCTCCAATGCTCACTGGTTTCGCAGTTTCGGCGGGGGAGCCGGTGGTTCAGCCGGCCTCGCTCTTTCGAGAGTTCTCAGGCTCAGTCGAGTCAAACGGTGGCCTGAAGGCGACGCTTCGAGGACAGCTCCCACGGGCTTGCGCCGAGCATTTTCAAATTTTCTCGACCGGACAAGTCGACGATCAAGGTTTCGTGGTCTTCTCGATTATCGATGAGTCCGCAAAGGGCGTTCGTTGTATTCGCGAGGGCTCATGGCGGAATGAGGACTGGGTGAGTTTCGAATCGCTCGATCCGGCTCGCTACCAAGTGGCCGTGGAGATTTCATCTTCGTCGGTGGGCGCTTCTCGCCTGGGTGCGATTCGCGTTGGAGCCAGAGGACCGATGCCGCCCATGCCGGTGGCCTCGCGGGTCGCAATGGAGGCCTCAAGCTGCACTCAATGCAATCGGCCGCCACAGCCGGGATCGGGCGTCGCCGGCGGGCCGGGTTTTCGCGATGACCTCAAATCAGTGGCCGAGCGGGGGAGAGGGCGGCGTCCACCTGGTGAGAACGATCGGTTCGGCGGCGACATCGGCGACGGTGATCTTGGCGGTGAAGCCGGATTCAATTCTGAAGTGCACGTCTGGCACAAATAAATTGAGCCAGATGCAGACCCTATTTCAAACTCTTCTTACCACAGGAGAATTTGATGAAAGGGTATCGTCATCTGACTCAACGACAGCGGT
>JAEUWE010000518.1 GCA_016791465.1 Pseudobdellovibrionaceae bacterium | reverse complement strand
GTCTCCGCAAGGGTGACGAACTTCCTGCCGGCGTTATCAAGATGGTTAAAGTTTACGTTGCGATTAAGCGTAAGCTCCAGGTCGGTGATAAGTTCGCCGGTCGCCACGGTAACAAGGGTGTCGTTTCGAAGATTATGCCGGTTGAAGACATGCCGTATCTCGCGGACGGAAGCCCGGTTGATATGGTACTGAACCCACTCGGCGTTCCGTCTCGTATGAACATTGGTCAGATCCTTGAGGTCCACCTTGGCTGGGCTGCCCGGAACTTGGGTGAACAGCTGAAACCTCATGTTGAGAAATTCCAGGCTGAAGCTGGTCGTAAGGCGATCAAGGACGCGTTCGCGGATGAAGACATCTCGACGTTCATTGATAAGGCAGACGATGCTTCGGTGAAGAAGATCTTGGGCACAATGACGAACGGTATCCACTTGGGTACCCCAGTGTTCGACGGCGCTCGTGAGACCGATGTGAAAGAGCTTTTGAAGCGTGCACAGGTTCCAACTCACGGAAAGATGGTTCTGTTCGACGGTCGTACCGGCGAGCCATTCCAGAACGAAGTGACGGTTGGTGTGATGTACATGTTGAAGCTGCATCACCTTGTCGAAGAAAAGATCCACGCGCGTTCAATCGGACCTTACTCGCTCGTTTCGCAGCAGCCGCTCGGAGGTAAAGCTCAGTTCGGTGGTCAGCGTCTCGGAGAGATGGAAGTGTGGGCGATCGAAGCCTACGGTGCCGCTTATACATTGCAGGAGTTCTTGACGGTTAAGTCCGACGACGTTGCCGGCCGAACTCGTATGTATGAAAGCATTGTAAAGGGTGAAAACGTGCTCGAGCCAGGTTTGCCTGAGTCGTTCAACGTCCTCGTGAAGGAGCTCCAGTCTTTGGCGCTCAACGTGGAGTTGATCGAGTCGGATATCCTGACCGACAAGACACCTGAAGTGGAACAGTAAGAGGACCAGTCGCAAGACGATAAGCTTGGAGTGAGACCTTGAAAGATTTATTGAATTTTTTTGATAAGCCAAAAGACCCGCTGAGTTTCGACGCTGTTCGCGTTTCTCTGGCATCGCCAGAAATGATCCGCAGCTGGTCCTTTGGAGAAGTAAAGAAGCCTGAGACTATTAACTACCGTACGTTCAAACCTGAGCGTGATGGACTCTTCTGCGCGAAGATTTTTGGTCCCGTAAAGGACTACGAATGCTTGTGCGGAAAGTACAAGCGGATGAAGTTCCGCGGTGTCATTTGCGAAAAGTGCGGTGTCGAAGTCACACAGTCCAAAGTTCGCCGTGAGCGCCTTGGCCATATCGAGTTGGCAACACCAGTTGCCCACATCTGGTTCTTGCGCTCGCTTCCATCGCGTATCGGTAACATCCTCAACCTTTCATTGAAAGACGTTGAGAAGGTTCTGTACTGCGAAGCCTATGTGGTTGTTGACCCGATGGAGACGGCGCTGGAAGAAAACCAGGTCCTCACGGAAGATCAATACCAGAAGGCTCTGGAAGAGAACGGACCGAACTTTAAAGCCGGCATGGGCGGCGAAGCCGTTCGCGATCTCTTGCGCAAAATCGATCCAGATTACCTTTCGCGAAAACTCCGTCTTGAGCTCAACGAAGCCAAGTCAGAGGCGGCGATCAAGAAGGTGACAAAGCGTTTGAAGGTTGTTGAAGCCTTCAAAGGTTCGGTCAACCGTCCTGAGTGGATGATGCTCGAGGCGCTGCCGGTTATTCCGCCAGATCTTCGTCCTTTGGTTCCCTTGGATGGCGGTCGTTTTGCGACGTCTGATCTCAACGACCTCTATCGTCGTGTCATCAACCGCAATAACCGTTTGAAGAAGCTCCAGGAGCTCAATGCTCCCGATATCATCATCCGTAACGAAAAGCGGATGTTGCAGGAGTCGGTTGACGCTCTCTTGGATAACGGCCGTCGCGGCAAAACTTTCACCGGTCCAAACAAGCGCCCACTGCGCTCGCTTTCGGATATGTTGAAAGGTAAGCAGGGTCGCTTCCGTCAGAACCTTCTCGGTAAACGTGTCGACTACTCTGGTCGTTCGGTTATCGTCGTCGGTCCTCACTTGAAGCTGCACCAGTGCGGTCTTCCAAAGAAAATGGCTCTCGAGCTCTTTAAACCGTTTGTTTACAACAAGCTGGAAGAGCGCGGCCTGACTGCGACAATCAAACAAGCCAAGAAAATGGTTGAGCAGGAAACGGTCGAAGTTTGGGATATTCTCTCGGACGTTGTGAAAGAGCACCCGGTTCTTCTGAACCGCGCACCGACTCTTCACCGTCTTGGAATCCAGGCCTTCGAGCCCGTTCTTCACGAAGGAAAAGCGATCCAGCTGCACCCTCTCGTTTGTACGGCGTTCAACGCCGACTTCGACGGTGACCAGATGGCTGTTCACGTTCCGCTGTCTGTTGAGGCGCAGGTTGAAGCTCGCGTTCTCATGATGTCGACAAACAACATCTTGAGCCCTGCGAACGGTAAGCCGATCATCAACCCATCGCAGGATATCGTTCTCGGTATGTACTACATGACTCGCTCGCGTCCGGGCGCAAAGGGTACAGGCCGAATCTTTAGCTCTGTCGAAGAGGCGCTTTACGCGTTCGAGACGGGGCACATCGATCTGCAGGCGACATGTAAAGTTCGAATCAACGGCAAGCTTGAGGATACAACTGTTGGTCGCGCTATCTTGAGTGATATCGTTCCGCCGGAAGTTCCATTCTCTTTTGTTAACCTTGTGATGACGAAAAAACAGCTCGCTTCATTGATCGATACGACGTTCCGTCTTGCTGGCGGCAAAGCGACTTGTCTCTTGGCGGATAAGGTCATGGAGTACGGATTTAAGTACTCGACGCTCGCTGGTATCTCGATCTCGATCGACGATATGGTGATCCCCAAGACTAAAACCACGATGCTTGCTGATGCCGAGAAGCAGGTCGGTGAGATCCAACATCAATACGATGAAGGTCTCATCACCGACGGCGAACGCTATAACAAGGTCGTGGATATTTGGGCGCAAACAGCTGACAAGGTCGCGAAAGAGATGATGGGCGAACTCGATAAAGAAGAGTTCGATACGAAAGATGGCAAAGTGACTGCGCCATCGTTTAACCCGATCTTCATCATGGCTGACTCGGGTGCACGGGGTTCGCAGGCACAGATTCGTCAGTTGGCCGGCATGCGCGGTCTTCTTGCGAAGCCGTCAGGCGAAATCATCGAGACGCCGATTACGGCGAACTTCCGTGAAGGTCTGACAGTTCACCAATACTTCATCTCGACTCACGGTGCTCGTAAGGGTCTTGCCGATACCGCTCTGAAGACAGCCAACTCCGGTTATCTCACGCGTCGTCTGCATGACGTCGCTCAGGATGCAATTATCACTGAGCACGATTGCGGAACCACCGAGGGTATCGTGATCACGCCGCTCATCGAAGGTGGCGAGATTATTCAGCCTCTTGGCGAGCGCATTCTTGGTCGCGTGACATTGGAAGACATCGTTCACCCAGTTTCGGGCGCGATTGTTATCCGTGCGGGCGAAGAGATCAGCGAGAATGGCGTGAAGGCCGTCGAGGGTGCTGGAATTGAGTCCGTTGTGATTCGTTCGGTTCTGACTTGTAAGACTCGCCGTGGAATCTGCGTGCAGTGCTATGGTCGAGACCTTGCTCGCGGAGCGATCGTGAATCTTGGCGAAGCGGTTGGAACAATCGCTGCGCAGTCGATCGGTGAGCCGGGAACTCAGTTGACGATGCGTACGTTCCACTTGGGTGGTGCGGCTTCGCGTGCGGTTGAGCAGTCGACGCACACGGCTCGTCATGATGGCACAGTGAAACTCAAGGATGTCTCGATGGTTACAAACCGTCAGGGCAAGCTTGTGGTGATGAATCGTCAGGGTGAAATCCAGTTGATCGATGCGAACGGCGTGAAGCGCGATAGCTTCAAGCTGGTTTACGGTACCGTTCTTCAGATCAAAGATGGCGACGCTGTTAAAAAAGGTCAGAACCTTGCTGAGTGGGATCCGTACTCGAACCCGATCATCTCCGAGGTCTCTGGTCGCGTGAAGTTCAGCGACATCGAAGAGGGCGTGACGATGACCGAGCAGGTCGATGCCGTCACGGGCTTCGCGACGAAAGTCATTATCGAATCGAAGTCAGCGGAACTTCGTCCGGCCGTTATGGTCGTAGACGAGAACGACAAGGCGGTTATGCTGCCGGGTCGCGAGATTCCTGCGCGTAACATCATCCCGGTCGGCGCTCAGCTCTTGGTGAGCGACGGTCAGGAAGTCACTTCGGGTGACATCATCGCGAAAATTCACCGCGAGACGTCGAAAACACGCGACATCACGGGTGGTCTGCCACGCGTTGCTGAGCTCTTCGAAGCGCGTAAGCCAAAAGAAGCGGCGATTATCTCCGAGGTCGATGGCTACGTGACTTTCGGCAAGGATGTTAAGGGTAAACAGCGTGTGATCGTGACGCCAGAAGACGGCGGCGAGGCGCGTGAGTACCTGATTCCTAAAGGCAAGCACGTTGCGGTCCGCGAAGGTGAGTTCGTTAAGAAGGGTGAGCCTTTGATGGATGGTCCAACCAATCCGCATGATATTCTTGCGGTGAAGGGGCCAACTGAGCTTTCTGCGTACCTCGTTAACGAGATCCAGGAAGTTTACCGTCTCCAGGGTGTTGCTCTGAACGATAAGCATATCGAAGTTATCGTTCGCCAGATGCTCCGTAAGGTCCGCATCGTTGATGGCGGCGACACGAAGTTCCTCACGGGCGAGCAAGCTGAGCGCTTTGAGTACGAAGAAGAGAATGATCGTCTTGGTAAAGAGGGTGGACGTATTGCGGTTTCTGAGCCGCTTCTCCTCGGAATCACGAAGGTTTCTCTGTCGACTGACTCGTGGATTTCGGCAGCCTCCTTCCAGGAGACAACAAAGGTTCTGACGGAAGCGGCAATCAATTCGAAGACCGACTACTTGCGTGGCCTGAAGGAGAATATCATCATGGGTCGTTTGATCCCTGCTGGTACTGGTCTCTCGGCATATAAGCGTTGGAAAATTGCAGTTGATGAGGCTCCAGGAGAGGCGGCATCGCTTCTTCCAGGAATGGGCCCTCGTTCGTCCTCTGTTTCGGCACAAACCTAAGACCTCGCGGTCTGTTGGTTTTGCGAATTAGCCAAAAAGGGAGGCGGAAGCCTCCCTTTTTCTTTTAAGTGAAGTATTCGGCCGATTGCTCAGGGACTTCTTGACCAACCGGCTGGGACTCCATTAAAACGGTGCCTTCGTCCGTAAAGGGAAACCTTTATGTGATCGGCCCGCATCGGCCCTACGGTGCAGTAAACCCTGGCTCCTCGCTACGTCGAAGAGGATGTTCAGAGAAAGGTTGAAGGAATGCCGACGATTAACCAGCTCATCCGCCAAGAGCGGACAGTGCAGAAAAACAAAACGGCGTCGCCAGCTCTCAAAGGCTGTCCACAACGTCGTGGTGTTTGTACACGTGTGTACACAACAACTCCAAAGAAGCCGAACTCGGCTCTGCGTAAAGTTGCTCGTGTGCGTTTGTCTAACGGGTACGAAGTGACCTCCTATATCCCAGGAATCGGTCATAACCTCCAAGAGCACTCTGTTGTTCTTATTCGTGGAGGTCGTGTGAAGGATCTTCCGGGAGTTCGTTACCACATCGTCCGTGGAACCCTTGATACTCAAGGTGTTAACGGCCGTCTCGTCAGCCGCTCTAAGTATGGTACTAAGCGGCCTAAGAAGTAAGGGGGAATAATGTCACGTCGTCGTAGAGTCCAGAAACGAGAGATTCTTCCTGATCCGATTTATAACGATATCGTTATCACGAAGTTCGTAAACAAAATGATGTATGGCGGTAAGAAAAGCACTGCTCAGGCGATTTTCTACGGAGCTCTTGATGAGCTGAAGACGAAAATCACTGAGGAAGAGCCGCTCTTGGTTTTCCGCAAAGCACTTGAGAACGCAAAACCACAAATCGAAGTTCGTTCACGCCGAGTCGGTGGTGCAACGTACCAGGTTCCGGTTGATGTTCGCCCTTCACGTCGTTTAACCCTCGCTATGAAGTGGTTGATCGATTACTCGCGTGAGCGTGGTGAAAAGGACATGGGGAAGCGTCTTGCTGGTGAGCTGATCGATGCTTACAACAATCGTGGAAACGCGATTAAGAAAAAAGAAGACGTTCACCGTATGGCAGAAGCCAACAAGGCCTTCTCGCACTACAACTGGTAAGCGAATTGTTGCAAATTGGCGTGTTGGGCTTTTGAGCTTAACCACCAGTATGCTTCAAGAATTCTCAAAGAAACGGGCGCTTCGGCGTCCGTTTCTTTTTGTCTACGCGTGACGCTAACTTGAATCTGGTCGGCTGTGACTTTCGGTGGTTCCTTTGATATTTCTTGTTTATCAAGATCGACACCGAGACTGTGTTTCGGTCGGATTGTTTTTTGTGCAGCGTATGAGAGTCGAGGCGGTTTGTGGCGAATTTGAGTGAAGCAACTTCTGGCGGCGCCAGGTATGTATTGGCAGTTGACCCGGTTCATATGACGGCGGCTCAGCAATCGGCATTGACTGGTATCGACAGTCTTCGTCTGACTCGCAATATTGGAATCATGGCTCATATCGACGCGGGCAAGACGACGACCACTGAGCGGATTTTATTCTATACTGGAAAGTCTCACCGGATGGGTGAGGTTCATGACGGGGACACAGTCATGGACTGGATGGAACAGGAGCAAGAACGCGGCATCACGATTACCTCTGCTGCGACAACGTGCTCATGGCTCAATCATCGCATTAATATTATTGATACTCCCGGACATGTCGATTTCACGATTGAGGTCGAGCGCAGTTTGCGTGTGCTCGATGGTGCTGTTGCCGTTTTTGATGGTGTCAATGGAGTTGAGCCGCAGTCTGAGACTGTTTGGCGCCAGGCGGATCGATACAAAGTTCCGCGAATTTGCTTCATCAATAAGATGGATCGAGTCGGCGCCAATTTTTACGGAAGCGTTGATACGTTGATAGAGAAACTCGAAGCGAATCCCGTCTGTATTCAAATTCCGATCGGAGCAGAGGATCGCTTTCAGGGTGTTGTTGATTTGATTTCGATGAAGGCCATCGTGTGGCCGGATAGTGGAAATGGTGACGCCTTCGAGGTTCGCGAGATTCCGTCGGAGCTTGAAGCGGACGCTGCGAAGTATCGCGAAAAACTGATCGACAAAGCGGCTGAGGTCGACGAGACGCTCGCGGACAAGTTTTTGATGGGTGAGGAGATTTCTGAGCTCGATCTGATTCGCGCCCTTCGCGATGGGACCATTCAGATGAAGTTGTTCCCAGTGCTCTGTGGTGCGGCCTTTAAGAAAAAAGGTGTGCAGACATTGCTGGATGCGGTCGTTCGCTTTTTGCCAAGTCCGCTTGATGTTCCTCCGGTGGTTGGTCACGATCCCGAGAAGCCCGAGCGCGAGATCCCATGCCGAACAAACTGGGATGAGAATCTTGCGGCGCTCTCTTTTAAAATCGCAAATGATCCATTTGCGGGTGCCCTGACTTATGTTCGTGTTTATTCAGGTGTGCTGAAAGTTGGCGACCAAGTTTTCAATCCGCGAGAGCAAAAAAAGGAACGCATTCAGCGTTTGGTTCGTATGCATGCGAATTCGCGCGAAGAGATCCAGGAAATCAAAGCGGGCGATATTGGGGCCGTCGTCGGTCTTAAATTTGCTGCGACCGGGGATACACTCTGTCATGTGTCCCACCCTGTTTTGCTGGAGTCGATTCAATTCCCAGAGCCGGTTATTGCGGTCGCAATTGAGGCGAAATCGTCAGCGGATCAAGATAAAATGATGCAAGGCTTGCAGCGTCTTGAGCGGGAAGATCCATCTTGTCGCCTGCGCTTTGATCCTGAGACCGGTCAAACGCTTTTGGCGGGTATGGGTGAGCTTCATTTGGAGATTCTTGTTGATCGACTCATGCGGGAGCACAAGGTTCAGGCGAACGTCGGTAAGCCGCAAGTCAGCTATCGCGAGACTGTGAGCAAGGCTGCGCGTGGCGAGGGTCGCGTGGAGCGGGTTATTGCCGGCGAGAATCAATTTGGTCACGCCGTCATTGATATTAAGCCTGCGGCCACAGGCTCTGGCTTCAAGTTCACAAATCTGGTCCCTGTCGAACGTCTGCCGAAAACGATGGCTGGGCCGATTGAACAGGGAATCCGCGAAGCGCTGGAGAACGGTGTTTTGGCTGGCTTTGTGACCACGGACCTTGAGGTCGCTCTGATTGGCGCGGACTATATTCAAGAGTCGGCTTCTGAGATGGCTTATAAGCTCGCTGGTGCGAATGCGTTTCGTGAGGCGGCCCGCAAGGCTGAGCCTCAGCTCCTTGAGCCGATCTTTAAGGTTGAGGTCACGACGCCGGATGAGTTTATGGGCGGGGTCATTGGTGACCTCAATGCGCGTCGAGGGAAAGTTCTCTCGATGAACTCTCGTGCAGGTCGACAGGTTGTCGATGCGGAATGCCCGATGGCGATGATGTTTGGCTATGCGACTGACCTCCGTTCCCTCACGCAGGGCCGGGGTGTTTTTGTGATGGAGTTTAAGCAGTTTTCTCCGATGGCGCCCAAGGTTGCAGCCGAAATTCTGCAGCGTCTTGGTCGCCTTTAGCGGGCCTTCGATCTGTTCAAAGTTTGAACAGGGTGTGAAGTCCGCAGAGTAAGGGGGGGAGTGATGTCAAAAAAAAGTGATCGATCTTCGATTTACCTTTGACTTTCACTTTGGCGAAATTGCATACTGCGCGCCTTGGATAAGCCTACTTTTTGGCTTACACGCCGTTTCTGATGTCTTTTTAGGGATGAAAATCTCGCGAAAGATTCAAAAAAGACGTGCGATTCTGAAGTGATAGCGGATTTCGTATGATGCCAGTGAGCAAATGCGTTTTAGGAAATGGAATTTTCCTTATGCGCTCATGATGGCCGAAGCCGAAAGAGTCTAACACCCCAAAGAGTCGAACCCTGGAGAAATGCTAGTGAAGTCCTAAGCTTTAGTTCTTAGGTAACGCACTTAGCCTCTTCAGGTTGCATGTGCATTTGTGTTTGTTGAGTTGAGTTTGAGTTTTTGATGTTCGGAAAGGAAATGGGATCATGCAAAGTCAAAAGATCCGTATTCGCTTGAAAGCGTTTGATCACAAGCTTTTGGATCAATCGACTCGCGAAATCGTAGAGACAGCACGTCGCACTGGAGCTCGAGTAGCGGGACCCATTCCGCTGCCGACGCGTATCAACCGATACACGGTACTTCGCTCGCCACACGTTGATAAAAAGTCACGTGAGCAGTTCGAAGTTCGCACACACAAGCGAATGCTGGACATCTTGGAGCCAACTCCTCAGACCGTTGATCAGCTCATGAAGCTCGATCTGTCTGCTG
>JAEUWE010000511.1 GCA_016791465.1 Pseudobdellovibrionaceae bacterium | reverse complement strand
AGACAGATCACCAGTGCTGTCATCGGTATCGTCATCCAAATCGACGAATAAACTATTTTCTTCGCGGCGAGCGCATCAAATCGTGCCTCGACGATCGTTCCCCACGCGGTCACAACGCCAATCGAAATAATGATAAGAACAGCGAGTTTCAGACTCGCCAGCTCGCGAATAACTTTACGAAAGAGCGTGCGCCTTGATGACATGCCCCGCATCTAATCCCATTGCGAGAAAAAAGA
The DNA here is from genome assembly GCA_016791465.1 of Pseudobdellovibrionaceae bacterium. GTDB lineage: Bacteria > Bdellovibrionota > Bdellovibrionia > Bdellovibrionales > JAMPXM01. The sequence goes on along the minus strand of JAEUWE010000511.1, from coordinate 12,355 downwards.
TAAGCCGTTCTTTTTGAGAACCGGCAATTTCGCACAAATTTAAAGCAAGTTTCACATTCCCGAAAGCTGTGCCTCAATCTGCTCGAGCATCCGACAGACTCGAAGCTGAGTCTCGCGAAAGGGCAGTGCGTTCTTTCGCTTCGTGTATTCGTTCATATAGAGTTTGCGGTTGAGCTCGATCTGAATCGTCTCCCACCCCTCCGCCGGACGCCCATAAAACTCTGTGATTCGCCCGCCCTTATAGGGCCAATTTTCAGCGACGGTGAACCCTTGCGCACGCCCAGCTTCGCAAACAAGCTGAAAGAACCGACTCGAAGAACTCTTTCCATCTTGATTCGAAACCACAAGGTCGGCTCGCCAAGACCCCGGATCTCGATGCTCTCGAGTCCCAAAGCTCGGCATCGAATGCAGATCCAAATGATACAGCGAAGCATTCGCGCCATGCGCGCGCCGCACAACGCCGGCCACTTCGCACACAGCCCGATGAAACGGATCAAAGCACCGCGCCAGAATTGCGCGATGAGTCTCGACAGGAATCGGACCCGGCATCAACGGCTCGCCCTCTGTTGTGATCGCCCAGTGAAGCCCCCGCGGGAACATTCCACGCTTGTTCGTTGAACCAATGACGCTCATCTCATCGACGTCCGACGCCAGTCGATTGAGATCACAGGCATAGCGATGGTACGGAGCAACCACTGTCGGAATCCCGAGCTTGCTTAAAATTGGCTCGTAAAGCTCATCGACGTAGCGATCGACGTCGTACATGAGCAGGCGCTCAGGCAATGCCTTTAGCCATGCCGCTTCCGGAGGAATGAGTTCGCCAGAATGCGGAAGCGTTACCAGTAGCGGTTTAAAACCCGGGCCTCGACGCTTCACAAACTCAACGAAACTCTTGACGGGCATAATGCGCTCCGCTCCTTTAGAAGGAAATCTCTTGAAGGAGCGATCAGCATGACAACTGGAAGTCCCAAAGTCTACACGCGCACCGGCGACAAGGGTACGACCTCGCTCTTTGGCGGAACGCGCGTCGGCAAAAACGATCCTCGACTTGAAGCCTATGGCACGCTCGATGAGCTCAACAGCGTTCTTGGCGTGCTCATTGCCACCGCCGAAGCACATCGCTGGCCAACTCACGCTTCGATGGAAATCAACCGCGTCTGCGACGAACTCCGCAATCTCCAGGCCCAGCTTTTCGTCATGGGAGGCCAGCTTGCAACGGAAGCCGAGAACACAAGCCTTCGCGCCAAGCTTCCAAAACTCAAATCCGATGACGTCACAGCCATGGAACAATGGATGGATCGCATGTCCACCGATCTTGAGCCACTCAAAAATTTCGTTTTGCCAGGCGGCACACCGGCAGCGGCCCAAGCTCATATGGCACGGACGATCGCCCGTCGCGCCGAGCGCGCGATCGTTGCGCTCTCAAGCGGCCAACCCTCGCCCGATTGGCTTGAGGAGATTGTTCGACATATCAATAGAATGAATGACTACTTCTTTGTTCTCGCCCGCCACCTGAATCGCATGGCCGGCGTTACCGAGCCGGTTTGGAATGGAAAGACGTAAGTTCCGAATATCGAATGACGCCCCTCAGCTTCCGGCGCCGGAAGCTGTAACGTGTCACTCACTTCAAACCTACTGAGCAAAACCACTCGCTGGGCGCACTTGCTTCCAGAACCAGTTGAGCATCGGATCGAGATCGATCGAATCGATCACCGTCACTTCATCCGTACCGGCAGACTCTGCAATCTGCTCGCAGTCCTGCGCCGAAATAACTGCCGCCGGGCCCACGTTGATGAAACGCTGAACCATTTGGTGCTCAACAACTTCGGCCAAAAGCTTTTTGATATCCAAGACCGGCTGACCGACCTCAACAAAACCGCCATCCTCTGAACGGACGTAAGCGCGGTACTCTGTCGAGTTCATCGACGCCAAAGTCGTCATCACAAGCGGCGCCTGGATCGCAGGCAATGGAAGCCCGATGCCGCCGGCAAGTCCCATCGGCAAAAGCCCGTCTTGAACTGGAGCCAGCGGAGCCGCGTCGCGACTGCGCAAAGCTTGAAGCGCCTCAGACGACGCGACAAAGTTCTCAAACGAAATTTGACCGGCACACACCATCAGCGCTGAATCGCCGACCGCAGGTCCCACCAAAACATCGGGAGCTCGCTGCGTCTTTAAAAGACGATCATAAAGTCCAACTTGAATAACAGACGCCAACAGCGCTTTAAGTTTACTGTTTCTTGAGAACGAATCATCTTCGACGATGATTGATCCCATCAAATCAATGCGCTCGATCTCGAGACCATCGAGAATCCGCTGAGCCTCGCGAATGCGCAGAGTGACCTCTGGAATTCGCACGGCTCCAAAACGCAGTTCTAAAAAATCCAAGCCATTGCGACCCGCAAAGATGACTCCCGTTTGATTGACAGGAAGACCCACGAGATAGCTCGAAGACTGACTGACAACCGCCCCACCTGCCAAACGCCCCTGAATTGACCGTACGTTACTCATCGACTGTTCCCCTTATTGAGTGCCGTTATTTGTCAGTAGAGCAGCCTTCGTGCCAGCCCATTTCATGCTCTTCTCCCAATGTATTCGAGCTGACGATGCCCATGGGGGGCCCAGCCTTGCAGTTCTTTCAAGGCTCCTGTGCAATACCGTGACACCCAGACCTCGGTCGGGCTCGACCTCAATCATGTGCCGAGCGCCGCGTTCTCTCTGTTAGTCTTGAAGGGACATGAAGTCTGATCGCCCTCGACTTGAGACATTGGCTGTCTTTCTCCTTCTGATCACGCTGGGTTACGCCGCAGCGGATCTCACGATTTTGTCGTTTCGCGAGAAACTTCTGCCGGGCGAGGCCCCTGCCGTTCGACCGGCCCGACCGCGGATGCCGCAATATGTAGGACGCGAACGCTATCAACCGATCGCAAACCGCAATATTTTTTCGGCCGATCAAAAAATCCCAGATCCATTGGGTGGCGCCAAAGACGGAAAACAAGATCAGAATCTCCCCGTTCCAACACAGCTCCCAATTCAACTCGTGGGCACATTGGTCCACTCAAATCCCGCGCGCTCAGTTGCAACGCTCAGTCTTAAAAACAAAAATGAGGTCATCGCCATTCGTGTTGAAGGCGAACTGCCCGATAGCATGGGAACGATCAAAACCATCGAACGCTCGAAAGTCGTTTTCCGCAACAATGGCAGCGGGCGACTTGAGTATGTCGAACTCAAAGATGAGTCGACGATTTCGTTTGGCGTGAGCTCGCACCAACAAGAAGTCGCGCCCGGCATCATCGCCACCAACGAAACAGATCGCACGATTAAACGCGATGATCTAAATCGCTACCTTGCCGACCTTCCCGCCATCCTTCAGCAGGCCAGAGCCGTTCCTCGCATTGGCCCCAACGGCAATGTCGAGTGCTTCAATATCGCTGAAATGCAGGCCGGCAGCGTCTTCGAATCTCTTGGCGTACGCCGCGGCGATTGCATTGAAACAGTGAACGGCGAGAAAATCGATAGCCCCGCCAAAGCGATGGAGCTCTTTCAATCGCTTCGCGGAAACGCATCGACGATCAATCTTGGGTTTGAGCGCGGTGGCAGAAAAGAAACTTCGAACTTCACAATTCAGTAGTCAATTGAGTCATTAACGAAGAGGGATCTCATGACACGGACGTCAGGGGAAAAAATGAAGAAAAACAAAATCGGACGAGCGGTGCTGACAGCCATCGTGGCGTCTCACCTTGTCATCACTCCGGCAATGCTGATGATGATCCCGCCAAGCCAAGCTCTCGCGCAAGACGAACTCGACAATCTTTTTGACGACGAGCTCGAAGAACCGATCGGAACCTTCAACCAGGCCCCACCCCCACCTCCGCCCGTTGTTGGTGGCGACAGTGCACCAAGCGCAGGCCTACCTGCCGATACTTCGGGAGTCGATTCCGGCTCCGGCTCATCAGGCTCAAGCATTCGAAAGTTCCCAACCGTTCAAAATGGAGCCAAACAACACGATAGCAACCGAAGTGCTCCAACCAAAACGACATCAGCCAAAGGCTCACCATCTTTAGCCGATGCGCAAATCGAGGACATGACCGACGACAACTATCCCGATCTCGTCGAGGCGAACTTTCCAAACGCCGAGATCACGGACGTCGTAAAAGCCATCTCGCAACTCACGAATAAAAACTTTATTATCGACCCCGGCGTGCGCGGCAAAATCACCATCATCGCGCCATCCAAAGTCACAGTGGCTGAAGCCTATAAGGCGTTTTTGGCAGCGCTTGCGGTCAACGGCTTTACCGTGGTTCCTTATGGTAAGTTTCTAAAAGTGAAGGCTTCGCGAAACGCCCAGCGCGACGCGATCGAAACCTACACCGGTGCCTACGCGCCAACGAGCGATATCTACATCACTCGCATCATCCACCTCAAACACATCTCGGCTGAAGAAGTTAACAAACGTCTTCGCGTCCTTCCCTCGAAAGACGGCGAGATGACGCCCTATGAGCCGACAAACTCCATCCTCATCACCGACTACGGCGCAAACGTTGAGCGCATGGTGAAGATCATAAACGAACTCGATCGCCCAGGCTTTGAAGAGCAGCTCGCGGTCCTTCCGATTCGTCACGCCAAAGCCAAAGACTTGGCCGACCTCATCAACCAGATCATCAATAAAGACCCTCGCTCAAACACCGGTGGCGCCCCCGCATTTGGCGCAGCCGCACCGCGCTTCCGCTCACGCGGCGGCACTGCCGCAGGTGGAACGCCCGAGGAACTTTCTCTGGTTGCTCCTGATGACCGCACCAATGCGCTGATCGTTGTTGGAAACAAAGCCGGCATCGAGAAGGTTCGCGATCTGGTCAAAAAGCTCGATTACAAACTCGACCCAGCCGAAGCCGGCGGCGTGTTTGTTTACTACGTTCGCTATGGCGAAGCCGAGAAAATCGCGACCACCATCAATGGTCTTGCCGGTTCAAGCGGTTCATCATCTGGCAGCAGCTCTCCCCTGGGCGGCGGCATGAATAGCCCCGGAGGCGGCGCCTTCGGCCGCGTGGCCTCACCGCTTGATCGCCAGAATATTTTTGGCGGCGACGTAAAGATCACATCCGACAAGAACACAAACTCACTTGTGATCACAGCATCCAAACAGGATTACGAGACCGTTCGGTCACTACTTTCAAAAATCGACATTCCACGCGATCAGGTCTTTGTTGAAACGATCATCATGGAGATGAACACCGATAAGACTCGCTCGTGGAACCCCACTTACTACTACCTCGACCCCTCGTCGGGCGGGAAAGGCCGCGCAGGATTCTCGTCCTCTGGCTCTCTCGCCTCAATCCTCAACCCCGCAAGCGATAGCGGCGCTGTTCTTGGTTTCGGCAGCGGTGCAACTTTTGACTTCACGATGCCCGGCACAACCAGCACCGTGAAGATCCCTTCGCTACTTGCTTTCATCAAGTTCCTCCAACAGAACACTGAAAGTAACGTTCTCTCCACTCCGCGCATCATGGCCCTCGATAATGAAGAGGCGATGATCGAAGTCGGCGATAAGGTCCCGATCGCAACCAACCAGACCAGCGTTGGAAACAATGTGACCTCATCAACGCAGTTCGAAAATGCGACAATCAAACTGACTCTCACACCCTATATCCGCCCTGACTCTGATGTCGTCCGACTGAAACTCGAACAGATCATCCGCCAGCTTTCAAACGTCGTGATCAAAGCCAAAAACCTTGCCGACTCAACACAGGCCGTCTCCGACCGAAGCTTAAAGACCAACATCGTCGTGAACTCTGGCGACACAGCGGTTCTTGGCGGATTGATGCGCGACCAAGAGGACTTAGAAGAAACCAAGATCCCGATCCTTGGCGATATCCCGGTTTTGGGCTGGCTCTTTAAATCAAAGACGGCGACAAAGAAAAAGGTGAATCTCGTGATCTTTATTACGCCAAAGATCATTCGCGGCGTGAAAGACTCGCAGAAGCTCCTGAGCGACAAAGCCAATGAGCGAATTGACTGGGTGAAGCGCAATTTCGACGGCCGGGACCCCTATGGCAAAACCATGGATCGCCTGCCGCGCGCAAGTAAAGCCGAGGACGCCGATCGCCCACTCAAGACCAACTCCGATGAACCTGTAAACATTAAGCGGTAATATGGCTTCTATTCAACTCGACAGCGTTCTCATCAAGAACACCAGTCTCTCAGAAGAGCAGGTCAATCTGCTCCTCTCGCAGCCTTCGACAATCGGCACACCGATTCGCGATTGGCTCGCGCGCAAAGAGGGTGGTTCGACAGATGAAATCCTGACCGAGCTCGCAAGCCAAATGGGCCTCACCTATATCAAAGATATTCCAGTCAGCGAAATCAACTCAGACCTCGTTCGAGATATCCCAATTGGCTTTGCAAAAAAACATGAGGTCCTCCCTTTTCGCGAAGACCAAAACTCCGTTCAGGTTCTGATCACCAATCCTCTCAATACGCGAGTGATGGATGATCTCCGTGTCATCTTTAAAAAGCGCACTGTTCCACTTATGACCTCAAAACCGCGCATCATCGATGCGATCAATAAGGTTTACGAGCGCAGTACTTCGTCGCTACAAGGGCTCGACGAAATCGACCAAGAAGAGTTCGACCTCGATGAGCCAATCGTCGATCTTCTCGATGCCGGTGACGACGACGCTCCGGTCATTAAACTCGTCAACACTCTGCTTTTTCGCGCGGTCAAAGAAAAGGCCAGCGATATTCATATCGAGCCCTATGAGCGGGACATGGTGGTTCGCTTTCGAATCGACGGCGTCCTGTTTGATATTTTCAAACCACCAAAGAAACTGCAGAACGCCATCACCTCGCGTATCAAGGTCATGGGAAATCTCAACATCGCCGAAAAGCGTCTCCCGCAAGACGGCCGTATCCCACTGAAACTTGGCGGCAAAGATATCGACGTTCGTCTTTCAACTGTACCGACAGCTTTTGGCGAACGCCTGGTTATGCGTCTTCAGGACCGCTCAAACGTTGTATTGCAGCTCGAGCAACTGGGTTTTAACGACGAAACGCTCACCGCGCTTCGCGACGACCTCTTGCTTCGCACCTACGGCATTATTTTGGTCACGGGCCCAACAGGTTCCGGTAAGTCGACAACACTGTACGCGTGCCTTTCAAAAATCAATAACGCACAGATCAACATCCTGACCGTTGAAGACCCGGTGGAACAGCGAATCCACGGCATCGGCCAGGTGCAAGTGAACTCAAAAATCGGCCTGAACTTCTCAACAGGCCTAAGAAGTTTTCTTCGTCAAGACCCGGACGTGATCATGATCGGAGAGATTCGAGATCTTGAGACGGCCGAGCTTGCCATTCAAGCTTCACTCACCGGCCACTTGGTGTTCTCAACACTGCACACCAACGACGCTGCCGGCGCTTTCCCTCGTTTGATGGACATGGGCTGCGAGCCGTTTCTTATCGCGACCTCGCTCCTCGGCGTCATCTCGCAGCGACTGGTTCGGGTTCTTTGTCCACACTGCAAAGCGCCGCATGTTCCAACAGATGTCGACCTCACGTCACTGGGGCTGACACGCGAAGCCACTCGCGGCGCCACGATCTATCGAGCGATGGGTTGCGAGCACTGCAACGGCAAGGGCTACCTGGGGCGAACCAATATCCAAGAACTCATGCTTGTAAATGATGAAATCCGCTCGCTGATCATGCAGCGCAAAGACGGCGGCACAATCAAGAAACGAGCGCTCGAGCTTGGCATGAAGACCTTCCGCGACCATGGCGTCGAAAAAGTGCTAAAAGGCATCACGACAATCGAAGAGGTTCTCTCCAATACACAAATCGATCTTTAGGGTTTCACCAAAACTGCACTATGTGAGTGTCACATGTGCAAAAGTTGGCAATTGGTTACCCATAAAAAGTGATGTAAAAAATGGAGCGAACTGCCGCAGCTCCTGTCGATGCTTAAGTGTTGTGGCATCGATATACTCAATGCCCTCGAACGTCACCACCGCGAAGTGCCGACCATCATTTGTCAGAACCATCCGAACGGCATTCTTCATCACCACCTGGCGTCTGAGTTTGCCTGACTGAGTATGGAAGAAATAAACAATCCCCGCGCTCCGCAAGACGATTCCGAAATTTTCGCCCTGAGCATCAAACACGACATCCAGAAGTTCTCGCTCAAACTCCGGCCGCAGAAGCTCCGGAGGTCGCACCAAAAGCGATTCACCCTCGACCCCAAAATAAGCAACTTCTGCTTTTCCGTATATCCACGTCGGCCGATCGACATCCTTCATCTGATTGCACTGAACTCCGATTCTTCCATCGCGAGAAATAGAAAAATGCCGAAGCCCAGAATCACTCCCCACACCCTCCACGGACCGCGTTTCAACCGTCTTGGTTGTGGTGTCGACAAGATAAAGACAGTTTCCGCCTGTGGTCACAACCCGGTTCTGCTCGAACGCATACACTTTGCAGTCATGATGCGATGGCTTTTCTTTCGGAAGCGGAATGATATCTCGCAACTCAAGCGTTTGCACATCGAACAACGCAAGCGCGCAGTCCGGAGCGCCGCCCTGCGGATCATCCTTGGCTGCGGTTGCCGCAAGCACCGCGCCTCCGGGCAGCATCGCCAAGTGCCCCATCAAAATCCAGTCGCTTCCAGTCGGACGCTTTCGAACGACAGCGAAGTTTTCAAGATCAAACTCGGCAATACTGTCACCGTACTTGCTGGTACCAAAACCCCGCTCGCGTCTTTCGCCAAAGACCTCGACCGCGTGAATATTGAACGGGGTCGTTATCACCTGACCGATTTCTCGATCAAGATCCAAAACCAGCAGACCCGATTTGCTTGGGCTATCGAAATAGTTGGTGAGTATTCCTGGGTTGAAGTCATAGGTGACAAGCAAGCGCCCACGCCCAGTCTGCACAGACCGTCCCGCTGCAGCATAGCGCATGGGCAGTCCAGGGCGCCACAACAGGGCTGCCGAGGCTCCCGCAACAAGTGAGACCCCTCCGATGAGCACAAACTGACGCCGATTCACCACACCCCTCTTTTGCTTGCCGTATTTTCCAGACCGATCCCAAACAAGGCAATGTCGAACTGATTCCCTCTCACTCCTGAGTCGAGACTTGCCACCCAGCAAGCGACTCGTCACACTTAGATTATGCCGGTTTTTGAGTACAAAGGTCTAAACAAAGCAGGAAAGAATGTTCGCGGGACGATCGATTCCGATAACGCGCGAAACGCGCGAGCGAAACTAAAAAAAGACGGCATCTTCGTTACCGACATTAAAGACAAGACTCGCACCGAGGCCAAACACAACACCGGACGAGCCACAGGATCCGTCGCCATCAACGAGGTTGCCAATCTGACTCGTCAGCTCGCGACACTTCTCAAAGCAGGCATTCCGCTGGTCGACTCACTCATCGCGGTCGCCGATCAGATGGAAAACCCGATTCTCAAAGTCGCAGTGAGTGATATCAAAAACCAGGTTAACGAAGGGTCGACACTTCATAAGGCGCTTGCGAAGTACCCGAATATATTTTCACACATTTTTATCACAATGTGCGAAGCCGGCGAAGCCACCGGCACGCTCGACACCATCCTGATTCGCCTAGCGGAGTTCACCGAGGCTCAGAATGCGCTCGTTTCAAAGGTTCGAGCCGCTGTTCTCTATCCCATTATCATGACCGTGTTTTTGGTCGCCATGCTTGGGGTAATCTTCATTTTCGTCGTCCCAAAGATGACTTCTATTTTTGAAAGCGCCGAAATGGAACTCCCCTGGTACACAAAACTTGTCATCGGAACGAGCGGCATTTTCGTCGACTACTGGTTGCCACTTCTGATCGCCGGCGTCTTTGCGTATTTTATGTTCCGCTCCTGGAAAAATTCACCCAGTGGCTCAAAGCAATGGGACCAGATTGTTCTCAAACTTCCTCTTGTCGGCCGACTCGCTCGCATGATTGCAGTTTCCCGCTTTACTCGCACTCTCTCAACGCTACTGATGGGCGGCGTTGCAATGCTTCAAGCCATGGACATCGTGAAAAATGTGGTCGGCAACTCCGTTCTCGCCAAAGCCATCGAAGAGGCCCGCGACAATATCCGCGAGGGAGAATCGATCGCAGCCCCCCTTAAAAAATCCGGGCAGTTCTTTCCAATCGTCATTCATATGATCGCGATTGGCGAAAAAACGGGCGAACTTGAAGGCATGCTCACGCAAGTCAGCAATAGCTTTGATTTTCAAGTCGACACCGAAATCGAAGGCCTGACCTCAGCCCTCGGCCCGCTCCTGATCGTTCTCATGGGTGTTTTGATTGGAGGCGTCGTATTTTCGATCATGGTACCCATTTTCGAGATGTCAAATCTTGGCGGCAGCTAGACCTTCGTCTGGATGCCCTGTGCTGTGAAAATCAGACAACGCATTCTTGAGCGAAACGATGAGACAGCGTATTCTACGAACCACCGATCCCCCCATCGGAAAGGACACCAACGCAATGACCAAAAAAACGACTCCGTACCAACTCATGACCCTTCTCTCGCCTTCTTCGCTCGGAGTCCGGTTCAAACTCAATGCAAAGGGCATGACTCTGATCGAGATCATGGTTGTGCTCTTGATCATCGGCGGTCTCGCCGCCGTTTTGGGACAGACTGTTTTTAAAAACCTCTCGAATTCTGAGGTCAAGCAAACAAAAATTCAGTTCAAAGAAGTTTCCAAACAGCTCGAAATGTTCAGCGCCGATTGCGGCCACTACCCGTCGACCGAGCAAGGGCTCCAAGCTCTTGTCCAAGATCCCGGAAAAGACGTATGCCCGAACTGGGGCCCTGAAGCTTACTTAAAAGACATCCCCAAAGACGCGTGGAAGAAACCGTTGATCTATGAGTCCGACGGAACTTCATTCGTTCTCAAAAGTCTTGGCAAGGATCGTAAAGACGGCGGTTCAGGCGCTGCCAAGGATCTTCTCAGCACAGATCCGGACTGAGAATCAGCTCGAATCGCCGATTGATATTTGAACCCTAGTCCGTGCTACGATGGAGCCGTGAGAACTCCATCGATTGAACAACGCGGCTTTACTCTCATCGAAGTGATGGTGGTCATTGTGATCATCGTCGGCATTATGGCGATCGGCGGAACAAGACTCTTCAATCCCAGCGAAAACCGTAGGTCACAAATTCGAAAATTCGCCATTCAAACTCGCGAAATCCGAACTGCAGCCAAGCTTCAACACTCGACCTACCGCCTCGCCATTATGATGGATGACGAAAACGGCCACCGCTTTTGGATCGAAAGCGCTCCCGGAGTTGCGCTTCAGCTCTCAGAAGTTCAAGAAGAAGAACTCAGCAAACTCACGGAGTCGCAAAAGCAAGACGTCGTTGGAAAGCGCGCGAAGTTTGAAAAGGATCCGAAGTTTGCCGAAGCAAAACTCACGACGGGTCTCGTCTTTGAGGGCGTTGAAATCGCAGGCCGAAAGAAAGAGATCACGCAAGGAATTGCCTACGTGAACTTTCTGCCACAGGGACTCTCTGATGAAGCCATTATCAAGATTGGCGACCGCAAGACACTTGAGTGGAGTGTCGTCATTCACCCTCTCACTGGCTCGGCGGAAATTATCAACCGCAAAGTCAGCCTGAAAGACCTGAGGGGACCATGACGCGACCGAAGAATTCACAAGCCGGATTTACGCTCATGGAAACCGTCATCGCGATGATGATTATGGTGGGCGCCCTCATCGTCATCGGCAACTCATGGAGCGGCAATCTCATGCGCATCGAAAAGGCGCGCATGAATTCCAATATGGCACTTCTTCTGGAAAGAAAAATCACCGAGATCGACCTCGAGTACCGCGGAAAACCTCTCACTGAAATCAAGGAAGACGACAGCGGAGAATTTGAAGGCCCCTACGCCGGATACCGTTGGGAAATGCGCTCAAGAGAGTTTGAGATGCCCGATCTTTCTGGTCTGATCGGCGGCCGGAGCGACGGCAACACGAAAAACAATGAGATTGCGGCGCTGATTGCAAAAACAGTCTCTGAGTATATGAAAACAGCGGTCAAAGAAGTGACCGTGACCGTCATTTACCAGAGTCAAAAAGGGAAAAAGAAAGAGATCAGGCAGTCGATTTCAACGTATTTCATGGATTACACGAAGCCGCTCTCCATCGGCGGACTTCCATCGGGAATGGGAGGTTAAGATGAAATCTCGCCTCCAGTCTTCCGAACACGGTTTTACTCTGATCGAAATCATGGTGGCGCTCGTCATCCTGGCAGGTCTCAGCGTTATGATTGCGCAATCAATCAAAACTGGCCTGCAGAGCAAGGCGAAAATCCAACTGCAAATCGAAGAAGAGTCCGCGCTTCGCGATGCGA
>JAEUWE010000288.1 GCA_016791465.1 Pseudobdellovibrionaceae bacterium | reverse complement strand
CGGCATTTGGTTGTCGAGTGCTAACACATGACATCCTTGATCTTGCCAATGAGGCGAAAGCGCTTGGCGCAGAGCAAGTGACGCTCCAAACCCTTTTGAGAGAGAGCGACATCGTGACGTTACACGTCCCGTTTGACGCCTCAACGAAGCACATGATTGCTGCGACGGAGTTAGCGGCGATGAAGCCGGGCTCGATTTTGATCAACACCGCGCGAGGCGGACTGGTTGATGAGCTGGCTTTGGAAAAGGCTCTCGACAGTGGGCCGATTGCCGGCGCCGCCTTTGACGTTTTTGAGGTTGAGCCCCCCAAGCAAACGAGCTTGATTCGCCATCCTAAAATGTTTGCGACTCAACATCTCGGTGGCTCCGCTCAAGAGGCCATCTTGGCAATGGGGCGTGCCGCGATTCAAGGCTTGGACGATGAGACGCTGTGCCTCGTTTAGTCAGAAGACCTTGTGCTACGACATTCGTTGGCCGACCGTTCGAATAGGTCTAGCCGGATTTCCGGCTACGAGGGTATTCGCAGCGACTGGGTGAACCACGATGCTTCCGGCCGCAACGACGGCATTTTTTTCGATGATCACCGGCCCGAGTATGATAGCTCCGCTGCCAATGAAGACGTTGTCGCCTATTGTAATATCTCGTCCCGCTGATTCTGTCGGGCGAAATTGATCAACGGTATCGGGCGAATGGACGCCGGTGATAACCATACAGTTGTGGCCAAATATTACATTCTTTCCCAGCTGAATAGAGCCGCTGCGCGTGTTGAAGATTGTATTGGCGAGGCCACAGCCCTCTCCCCAGGTGATAGGGTGCTGCCCATAGCAATAGTGGGTAGAATGAATATCGTGTATGAGCCAACGAACGATGATACGGCGAAGCTTTCTGGCCGCCCGTAGAGGAAGATTCTTGAGCTTGTTCATCGGCGTCTTTCGAATTCTAATGTTGGAACTTAATTGCTTGTTCTGCATTTCGAACCTATTTGTTTCTCGCATCAGCGATGATGATCTAAAGGTGTCGAAATTATAGCAGGGATCTTTTGCGGGATAAAGCTTTGCGTCAGCAGTATTGGCTAAACACACGCTGATGGCGCTTGGAGACATGATGGGCTTAAAAAAGGTTTTGTTCAGTGGGGCATTTTGGAGCCTGCTAAGTCTTCTGGTCAGTGGCCTGTCGGGATTCATCTTATTACCCGTGATGTTAAGGTACCTTGGTGCCGATGGCGTCGGACTATTCGCACTGCTTACACTGTTTTCGCTTAGTGGGTTCGCCCAGATATTAGAATTGGGATTTCAAACCACGACTGCAAAGTATGTTGCCGAGTATCGAGGCCAAAAGAATGATGAGCAGATTGCGGCACTCGTCGGAACTGTTCTACAGGTCTACTTTGCTTTGGGAGCGTTGATAGCTATTGGTGGCTTCTTTGCTGCTGAAGCAGTGGCAAAAGCGATGGTATCAACGCCAAGTTTAGCTTCAGACTTTCTATTGTGCCTCCGGCTGCTGTTTTTAAGTTTTACGTTTACATTGCCTTATTTAGTAATGGTTGGTGTGTTGTCCGGCTATCACCGATTTACTACGGTGAAAAGCATCGAAATTCTGGGTCATCTTCTAAGACTTTTGGGCACGCTTGTTGTTCTCTTGCTTGGCGGCGGCCTGGTTGATGTCTTTATTCTGCAGATGGCGATACAGCTTTTGCAATTTTTAGCGATTTTAGTTGCCGCGGTAAGGCTGTTGCCGCGCGGAAGTATACCCGGTCACTTTTGTTTTACGATCTTAAAAGAGATTTCGCCATTGAGCGGCCTGCTCTTTGTCGGAAGAGTTTGCTCGATCACATTTAAACAAACTGATCGGTTCTTGTTGGCGGCCTATTTTTCTCCTGAGGTAGTGGGGCGCTATGAGGCAACCACAAAGATGCCATACCTGGTTAAGGGAGTTGCAGGGGCCGCTACCGACGTGCTGCTTCCAACCGTGAGTTTTATGGACACTGACGACTTTCCGAGAATTCAACGGCTATTCTACCGAAGTCTGAAGTGGCAGATGGCAATAGCTGTTCCTCCGGGAATATTTCTGATTGTTTTTGCTGAGGAGATTCTCCGATTTTGGCTAGGGGCGGACTATCTCAGTTTGGCGTATGGAGTTCGGTTGGCGGCCGTATCAATACTTTTGGTCCCGATGCAAAATGTCGGTGGCAATTTTCTTATCGGACTTGGGCGGGGTGTTCGAGAAAGTACCGTTTCAAATATTGTGACCTCCGCATTGAATCTTGGATTGACAGTGATGTTTGTTCGAAATCACGCAATTGTCGGTGCCCTTTGGGCTACTGTGCTAAGCGGAATAGTGTCGGTAATATGGCACTTCGGCATTTTTAGAAAGGCACTCGGGATTTCAGTCTGGCAGTCTATGATGTCTATAGTCAGAGTGATCAGTTTTGGTGTTGTGTTGGTTCTGATGTCACTTGTTGGTGAAGGGCGCCCCCTTGAGTTACATGTTTTCGTGGGGCTGGCGGTTGGGTATTTTGCACTTTATGGAATGTACGTTCATCGGGTTGTTTTTGACGATTCAGATCGCAAAACGTTGAGGCAGTTGGTCTTGGGCGTACGAGCTAAGTTTTTCGGCGCCCATTGACGACGCGACGCGACGCGTCGCATCGCCGCATTGTTGCAAGTCCGAGAGAAGAGTAGTCGACGTTTTGGATTGCGTACGGTGACTGTTTTCGAGAGAACCTTGCTATGAAAAGCCGACCCATTGATCTGCCGATTCTGGCTCCAGCGTCGGAGGCTTTGCCTCCGCGTCCGCGCGAGGCCCTACTGAATCCTCAATTGACCCGCCCCGATTGGCTAAAACAGGTACCACGCTCTGGTTGCTCGCTTTGGCTCGATAAAAACGAAAACCTCGACATGCACTTGCTTGAAGTTGTACGTACGGTTTTAACGACTATCGATCCGATAAACATTTGCTCCTATCCTGAGTGTCGGGCGCTCTATGAAAAGCTTGGTCAATGGGTTGGAGTTCCTGCAAATCACTTGCTGCTAACACCTGGGAGTGATGGTGCGATTCGCTTGGCTTTTGAGGCCTTCACGAGCCCAGGCGAGGCAGTTGTACATACTGTTCCGACGTTCGCGATGTATCCTGTTTATTCAATGATGTTCGGAGTTAAGTCTCAGCCGCTAGTGTACCGTCGCTCAGAGCTGGGGCCAGAGCTTAAGGTCGAAGAAATATTGGACTGCATTGAGACGAGTCGTCCCCGCTTAGTTTGTCTTCCAAATCCCGATAGTCCGACTGGCCATGTTTTCTCCCAGGAAAACTTACGCCAAGTTCTTTCCGTCTGCGA
>JAEUWE010000260.1 GCA_016791465.1 Pseudobdellovibrionaceae bacterium | reverse complement strand
GCCGCGCTGCGGAATGCCGCCAACGGCTTCGGCAAATCGAGCAAGATAAAAGTCACGATCGACACTTCTGGCATCCCTCACATTCTGGCCGATACGGCGAACGGCGCCTATTTCGCGCAAGGTTTTCTCCATGCATACTTTCGCCTATGGCAAATGGAGTACCGCGCGCGTCTTGTCGAGGGAACATCCGGACTTCTCACCAGTGGAACACTCACCCGCGACGATCAGTTCGCACAAAAGGGCGACCTTTTGGCTGCTGCCATCAAGATCGAATCAGAAATCTTAAAAGACCCCGAAATGAAGGGCGCAGCTCTGGCTTACTGTGAAGGCGTGAATGCTCGGATCCGACAACTTAACGCGCGAACAATGCCAGATCAGTATCGAAAACGTGGGCTTCAGCCACGCCCGTGGTCTCCCCTCCACATTGCCCTCTCGATCGTCTCGTCAGCATGGGGCCAAGCGCGACCGGCCAACGAGCTTCACCTCGACTCGATAAAAAACTTGATCTCAAAAGATGAGTTCCAACGCTTCTTTCCACTCTCTGGACAGTTGACGACCAGCGAAACGACAACTCCGCACGAAAAGCGCCGAGAATATTCATTCTTCCTCAATCAACTTCAGAGCAGCCTCAGTACCGGCAGCAACGCATTTAGCATCCATGGATCACGAACTGTGACCGGAAAGCCCATCGTCGCGAATGACTTCCATCTCGACTACATCGTCCCGACCCTGCTGCTGCCCATGCAGTTGGTCACCGACCAGTTCAATGCTTTCGGCAGCACTTCGATAGGAATTCCAGGAGTGATATCCGGCACGAACCGACATATCGCTTGGAGCGTCGTCAATTCGATGGCCGATACGACCGATTGGTTTCGACTCACGTTCCGTGATCCTTCACGACAGGAGTACAAATGGAACGGGCAATGGCGACGTGTCGATTCTCGATTTCGCGAAACTGCGTTGAGCGATGGCACAGTCACGCGCATTGAAATTCGAATGACCGAAGCCGGTCCGCTTCTTCCGATTGGCTCAAACGGCGAAGAGCTCGCCCTGAGCTGGATCGGCGCCGTCGGCAAAACAACTTTCTTGCCCTTTATTCTCTTTCCAAAGGCCGAGCGCACAGAGACCTGCGGCGACAGCGCTCTCCTCGCAAGCCTCTCGCATGTCGTTCTTACCTGCGCCGATCAGTCCAATTCGATCGGCGAGTGGTGGGGTGGGTTGATTCCAAATCGGGCAAAAAAACGCGACCCTCGAACCGTCGTCGAAGTCGAATCCTCAAGACAAATCTGGAGCGGCTACAGCTCGGCGCAAACGCGCCTTCGCAGGACCAACATCCGCGACTTTTCCGTTAACGCCAACTCTGCGCCCGATCACGTCAGCGACTCTTTGAGCTTCTATATTGGATGGGAGTTCTCTCCACCATTTCGACGCAACCGTATTGTCGATCTTCTGCGTTCTCACACCAAACTGCACACCTCCGACGCTATTCAAATTCAATCTGACATCACGGACTATCGACACAGCGAACTCGGCAATCTGCTGCCGCTCGCATTTGAGCAGAGTACCGACGACGGTAGCTGCGAAAAGACTCTCGCTCTCGACCTAAAAAACTGGAATGCTCGGTACGAATTTGGATCGGTTCTCGCATCACTCTATCAAGACTTAGTCAGCGCTATCGAGCGCCGTTTAGTACCATCCGCAATTGGTGCATTCGGCGAGCAGCTCGGCTCTGTTCGAATGACACTTTTTCAAACTCTGCGCGACGGCCTTAAGATGAAGAATCGCGAGGTGATCGCGGCAGTTCGCTCATCGGCAGCCGAGCTCTGTCGCGTTGGGACAAAACGACAGCCATGGGGTACGACCAATCCAGCACAGTTTCACACTTTTGGTGCAACAGATGGCTCTCCGTATGAAGAGATCGAAGCTCCCGGAGCAACGAGCACGGTTTTCTCGCAGGGCCGCATTCGCGGAACCGTTTGGCGAATGGTCACTCAACTAGACAAACGTCCACGTATTTGGTTTTCCTCAATCGGGCAGCTCAATAGCGAAACCGGAGGCCTAGTCGACACCCAGTGGACCCAGCGTTGGTCCAAACAGGAGATGGTCGAAGTCCGCTTCTTTGAACCATCGGACTTCTCTTCACGCTGACTCGATTTGAGACACTGTCGCGCGACCAACTTGACCGGTTGCTTTGATGTTTAAAACTGATTACACTGGTCAGGTGCGGAACAAGACCTTCTGTCGGCGTCAATTTTTTCGTCAGTCGCTTCTCATGGGAACCCTGTTGGTTCCCGGGGGCTTGTTCGCTCTGCGCGGCTTTCCGATCAAGCTGACATTCAAGATCGGGTTCCCCTCTGGAAAAACGATTGCAGACTACAATCGAGAAATGTCGCTTTGGATTGATCAATCCCGCTTTACAGCCGGCGTTGAGAAAATGATCGCCAACGGCTCTATTCGCACCAAGGTTCCTGTCGCCCTTAAGCCAGATGAGCATCTCGTTTATTCCTATGTGTTTACTGATATTCGGGCGCTCAATCGATTTCGCGATCTCGTAACCGACTGCTCCTTCAATAAGGAGTCACGCGAAGCTCTTGGTTACAGGTCCGATATTTCCATCTCACTCGGTTAAAAGCTTGGAACGTTCAAAGACAGATTTTCCTGTCGTGAACAAAGAAGACCTCAAATCCCTCCTTATTTCACAAGACTTTGATGTCGTCTGCCTGGGTGAGGACGCAAAAAAGCATATCGATCTCAAAGAGATCCAGGCGACCACTCGCAACGTTCTTTCGCGCTACAAACTGTTGGGCAAAGACGATTACACCGGCTATACGGCGATCGGCCTTCAGTACGAAGACGAGAGCAATCCACTATACGATGCCAACGGACAACTCTTCTTTATTTCCCCCGACGGCAAGGTCAGCCAGTCGCGGCCGATTAAGCTCATGACCAAGATCAATGAAGTCGGCTCGCGCTTCAAACCACTGATCGACTATCTGTCCTCTTCGTTTCGCGTCTCACGCGGCCGCCTACTTAAAGCCGCACCCGGCTTTCGCATGAGCTCGCATCGCGATGGACATTTCTGTGGCACGATCCACTACCCGGTCTTCACCAACTCGCAGTGCCGAGTCGAGATCGACGGTCGGAACTACCATCTTCCGGCCGATGGACGATTCTATTTTATCAACGTCGACCTTCCGCACTCGATCGCCAACGATTCCAACGAAGATCGCCTGCACATCACCTTCCCGGTGACTCCCCTGAGTTTTGATCGCTGGACGGAAAATGATATCAGCACCTTCACTCCATTTCTCAAACAGCTGAACCTCAGCGAAGAACACTATCGCGACCGATTAAAATGCTAATGCGACAATCGGCGCACCACGGAATCTGGAATTTGCGCTAACGACTGATCCACGAAAAGTCCCTGCGCAATCGCTGGTGGCGCGAATATGCGACTCATCAACTGATCCGGCGCTGCAAATTCGCCCTTGTGCCGACGAGAGATCTTCGAAATATATTCGCAGTACTTTTCCCGATGCCGCTGGAGATCGGCCAGTGCCGTACTTCGAATCAACTGCGTGTCCACCGTCCTGCCGGACACCTCAGTCACAGCGGCAGCGACCACCTCGGCATCCGGCTCCACAATCTTCGAGTTAAACGAGCGATAGAAAAGATCGCGGCCGCCACGGGATGGTGTTGAAATCACCGGAACTCCACAAAGCAGACTTTCGAAACTGGCGAGCATTCCGCCCTCGGTTGCCGAAAGCGCCAAAGTGCAGTGGGCTCGGCGAATAAATTCGGCCACTTCCCGATTCGTCAAATTTCTGGAGTTCGTTTCTGCATGCGAGACCGCAGGGCAAAATGCCGACAGCCCTCGACCCTCCATCGTGATAATCGCAAGCTTCGCGATCCGCGAAGCCAAGACATGTCGCTTAAACGATGCAAGCTTCGCAATATAAACCGCATCCAGGTCCTTTCGCTGCGACTCGTGAGGCGAGAACACCTTCTCGTCCGTGTAGACAGAGTTGCTGATCAGCGTTCCGCGCACCCCAAGCCATCGCGCCAGGCGCTCCTCATGCGGGTCGTTCACGATGAGGTGGTGCTCAATACCCTGCTTCGCTAAGCGTGCTTGCTCCGCTCGCCAGCCGAGCATCTTCAGCCAATACCCCTGAAACCACGCCGTGTGTTCAAGCACAACAGTGCCCGGCTTCAACCACGCCGGGCGCGGCGCCTGAGGCCGGCCGGATTGGGCGACGGTCAGTGGATTCAGATGCAGAACGTAGTAGCCCTCAAACTTCACGACGCTCCCAAAAATGAGCCAATCAGTTACAACTTTAACCGATACTCTACGGCTCAAGGGCGTCGAAGGCAAAAGGGCGCACGGGCTTCAAAAGCGAAAAGCCTCAAAACCACCTGTCACTGGCAGGACTGACGACATCGAATTTCCGTTGTTTTGTAGTTTTGAACTAGGCCGCGGCTTTACCACCGTTGCTGTTTGCAGGCGGTCCGCCTGAACCTTGGCCATTGCCCTTCAGTAGCTTCAGACTATTTTCGTTCATCTTAAGCAGCTTTTTCTCTTTCTTCGAAAGCGCTGTTTTCGGTTTTTTGTGCTCTCTCATCGGTTATCCCCCCCTGGGCGTTCAAGCTTCAGTATACCAAGGGCGTTGGCAATTTCGGTAAAGCAGCAAGGATCGTCTCAAAATGGAGCTAGGAATAGCTCATATCAGACCACTGAGTAACGGGCCCACCTAAAACAGGTACCCTAAACGAGCCTCAAGTGAAGATAGATCATCGGTCGGGACACTCTGGCGAGGAAAGTTCAGTTCTTTGTCTCCACGACTTTTTAGAATTTGAATCAACGTTTTCATCTGCGCCGGATCGAGTTGAACGGTTTCGCCTTTCTTGTGATCGTGAAGGGTGGCCTCGGTTGCATATGTCGGCCAACGGAAAGTGTAGTTGCCAAAATCTGTGCTCATGCCGTGGTAAAAATGAAATGGCTTCTTCTTTAAGATCACCTGGTTTGAATTCTTGAGTGAAAGATCGAAACTATTCTTATAACACATCAAGAATGAATCGATGGCTCCCTGCGGACGCGCTTCGACAGGATGCGAATCACTGAACAGCGAATAGTCATCGACGACCATGAAGCCGTTCTGTTTTATCAGATTCCAGCTCAGCACGAGATCACTCAGCGTGCCCTGTGCCAAGTGGTCGCCGTCCACGAAGACGATGTCGTAAGATTCGCGATCGAGAGTTGGCAAAATTTCGCTTGAAGCTCCGCAAATCAATCGAGCCCGCCCTGAAACACCAAGTCGCCGCAAGTTTTCTTCAACATGCTCCTGTCGCGAGACGCAGAAAAGGTCAATCCCGGTACCAAGTGACGATGGATGGGTGAGCACGTTCTGAAGAACCCAACTGAGAGACCGCCCCTCATAGACCCCAATTTCGAGATAACGAACATCCGGTTTCCCCCTTTCAGAAATCATCGAGAGCGTCTTGAGTCGCTGTCTCGGCCGAACGTGTCCGTTTCTGCTGACGCTCCTTGAACTCGCAGTATTCCCTTTCCTCTTTGGCTCGTTTCCTTTCTCGCGTTTCCTGTCTTCGTCTTTCGGCCTCGTCGGATTCGCGTTGACGCTGCGCATCCTCGGATCGTCGCCGGTCAATTTCCCCGTGTCGCAGCCTTTCGGCTTCCTCATGGCGGCGCTGCTGGCTTTCACCGATCAACGTGAGGACAGAAAGGACCGCAAAGAAACCGACCGTTACGATCCCCGCCCAGGTGAAGAGCGAGCGTAGCCCTACGATGAGCTGCCACGCCGGATTCCTCGGCCAGGCAGCGCCGTTGTCGATCATCGCAAAAGACATAAGCCACAAGGCCGCCGTTATTCCTACGTAGGCGATCAGTCCGCGTTTTAGAAAATCCAATTCAATGTACCTCCTCTCTTCGGGAGCCCTGTGTGGTTACTTGCTGCGTACTTTTCTAGACGGGCATTCAGTATTTCTGTAGGTCAACATAGACGCGCGATCTTGCTCGGCCTTTGCCGAGAAATCCGCATGACGAATGACTTCGACGTTCAGTGTTTGTGAATCTCGGCCTGCTCAAACTCACCATATGGCTCCCTACCTTTAAGTAGAGCAGGCCGCGTGCCAGGTTTGTGCGTCACCAACTGCTCCGCTGCTGACGCAGCAGCCATCGGAGGCGGAAATCAACGAGTAAGGAAATCGTTGAGGTTTTCTGCGCTGTAGTATCTTTGAGTTGTTTTACTGGATGGAAGGGGCGTTCAGTTGAACGGAACTCGAGTCTTCGGCGGAAGACTCGGGTGACAAAATTCCCAGATCGTCGTCTCTCATTCGTGAGAGATACCCCTGCGCGATGCAGGGGTTTCTTTGGATCTGAAGGGCGCCAAGAGAGGGGGCGTGGGAATCCGGGGTCGATGCTGGCTGGCAACTGATGTGGGCAACGGATCTAATTTACCGATAGTGTAACGGTGTTCTCATTTTTTGGCGTATTCCTGGCCCACTATCCGGGGGGGGTGAGCATTACCTTATTATCCTGGTTCCCGAGTCCGGTCATCCGTCCCCGATTCGATCTATATTTCCATTCGTCATTAAGCTAAAGATCTAGTCTCCACGCAATCGAGGTTGAATATGAAGGTTTCGCTTCTTTTCTGTCTTTTATTTTCTTTATTCGGAACAGCAGCGCAGGCTGAGATACCTCTTTGTAATCGAAGAAAAGAAATAGTCGGCGCTGTAGAGCACGAACTGAAGAAAAATTGCGCCAACATTTCGAAAGCGGAATTCGACGGCCTCACTCAATTGGAGATGTATTTTGGTTCCAAGGTAGCTCCGATTAACGCGGATGACTTGGCAGGCTTCAATTCGCTGAAGCGCCTGTGGGTGCTACAGACGTTCCATAATTATGACAATACGGATGCATTCATCCTGACTCGGGACGCATTTCGATCTACGCCCTCTCTTGAGATCCTCTACACGAGCTGGACTCCTGAAGATCATACAAGCTTCAAAGAAGCACTGAGCTATCTGCCGAAGCTAAAAACCTTGCTCATGGCCGATCAAAACTATAGCCAAATTCGATTTCCCATCGAGGAGTCAGACTTCGCCAGAAATCCTGA
>JAEUWE010000256.1 GCA_016791465.1 Pseudobdellovibrionaceae bacterium | reverse complement strand
TGCGGTGGCGGCTTCTGAGAGCGCTTTAAAGTAGGCGGGGTAGCCGGCGCGGAAGTCGTCGACAGTGTGGACGTAGGGCACGTCGGGTTGTACGCCGTTATTCTCAACCATGTCGGCGTCGGAGTACTGACCGCTCGGCTTATAGGCAGTGAACAGACCGCGCGTGAGATTCACTTTCGAGCGGCTATAGGGAAGTTCGACGACGGGTTCGACGCTTCCGCCCATTCCCGCGGTGCGACGACCAAAGATCGTTGCGAGTTTGTTTGACTGCATGAGTTTTGGGAAGGCGTCGCCGCCGGACGCGCAGAGCTCGTCGATCGCGACGAGGATCGGTTTGCTCCAAGTGATGGGAGCTGCGCGCTGAATAGGCGATGGTCCAAAGGCGAAGGGCTCACGAGTCAAACGAAGCCCGGCCTCCTGATCGTTTTCGATTCCTGCGATCGTCGTGCGGATGTACTGCGCTGTCGGCGACGTTACGAGTGTCGCCGGATCAAGCGAACCGATCCAGTTGAGGAGCGACGAGATCCACTTGCGGTCGTTGTTCAAGAACTGCACAAAGCCGTTTAAGCCTTTGGGCGCAAAGAGGCGAGCGAACGAATCGACGTACCAAACCGAACCGCCGGGGTTATGCGTTTGATCGATAACCAAAACGTCAGCGATAGGCTGATACTGTTCGATGAGTGCCGAGTAGACGGCGAGGTTGGCGACGATGTCGTCGGCGATATATCCCGGTTGGCGCATCATGAATACGGTCTTACCGTTGTAGCGATAGAGAGCGGCGAAGACTTCGGGGAACTCGTCGGGGATCTTTGGGCTGACGGCTGTGCCTTCGCCAAGCGTCACATCGCGCATCCACGCGGCGTAGTAGAACTTGGCGCGCTCGATGTCGGGAGTGACGCGAGTTGCTCCAAACATATTCTGAATGCGGCGCGACCAGTAGTAGGGTTTTACGGCACCCATGTCGAGCAGTGAACCGTCGCCATCCGTCGCGGCAGCGGTGCGGGCTTCGTTCAGTGCCCCGGCCTTTTCAGAGAAGATTTGTGCGCCTTCGATCTGTGAGAGTGATTCGGCGGCTGTGACCATCGGGCGAAGCTGAGCTTTGGTGAGCGGGCTGCTCACGATCCATGGGATTCGAGCCATGGCGCGGTCGCCGTTGGCCTTTTTGACCTCGATCGTGGCGATTGCCGATGGTGGTTGAAGAGCCGCCATGTAGGATGGACGAGAGAACAGCATATAAGCCATGTGGCGATCGCTCTCCGCGTTGCCCCACCAAGAATATTTCAAAACGATTTTGAGAAGGTCTTCTGGTGTTTGGCCATCGATGGCAATGATCTCGTCGCCGCGCTCGATGCCGTGGGCGGCCAGATTGGGGTTGATGAAATCGACGTAGAACGAAGTGCCAACCGGAACTGCGACGATCGAAATTCGTTTATCAGTTCGAAATGGGGTTTGCATTGACACGTGGCCGTCTTGCAGGAGGCGCAAAGTCTCGTAGAACTTTCCAAGCTTTTCGTCCTCGGTTTTGGCGAGTGAGAGTTCTTGGCGGATGCGCGCGACTTCCGTATCGAACTTGTAGCCGAACCGACGCTCTTTGTACTCGAGCGGTCCGTAAAGCGAGTGGATCGATTCGATCATGGTGTCGTAGTCAGCGAGTGCCTCTGCCTGCGAGAGTGGGCGTAAAGACTCGGAGTCTGTTGGCGTGGTCATGGCGCTGTCGAGCGCGCTGCTCAAGCGGTCGCAGCCGATACTGAATGCGATCAAAAAGAGACCAGAAACCGCGATGAAGACACGCGTTGAGAGACGAACTTTTCTCATGAATCCTCCAAGTGCTGTGGTCATGCCTGACGTCGATTATCGGAGCAAGTGGAGACTT
>JAEUWE010000019.1 GCA_016791465.1 Pseudobdellovibrionaceae bacterium | reverse complement strand
TCGTGTGATTGAGAAGCAGCTTGAATCTGCCTCGAAGCTCGAAGGCGTTGCCGAGCAATGGGTCAATCCAGAGCTCGAAGCCGACAGCGTTTGGAAAGGTTCCGAGAAGTCTGAAACGACAGCTGCTCTCCTCTTTAATTTGCGTCTAGGTGGAAAGAAGAGCGCGCTGATTTCAGAAGCTCGCAGCGAAATGCAAAGAGCGCGAGCCTCTCGAGATCTCGGCACTCAACAAGTTCGGCTTGAGATCATGCTGGCGTTGTACCGGATGTCGCACTTGCAAAGCGAGATCAAGATTGAAGAGGAGTCTGTTGCGACGTTCACCAAGATCGTTGGACAGTTTCAGGGACGACCAGCCAGAAGCCCAGAGCAAGAGGTCGCGCTTTCAGTCTTCCGTATGGCGCAGGCTGATCACCAATTGCGGCTGACCAAGCTTCGGGCCGACCAGGAAAAACTCACGCAGGCTTTGATAGCTCAGACCGGGATGACGAGAGAATCGATTCTCGCGAGTCTTCCTGCGCGCAAAGAGACATGGCCGGATTTGCCAACAAGCGCTGGAATCGATGGCTCTCCGCAAGTGAGAGAGGCAGAAGCAGACCTTGCGGTCGCAAAAAGCCAGCAAGCTCGCGCTGAAAGCGAAGCTTGGCCAGACCTAAAGGTGGGGCCAGCGTTTCGCTCAACCAAGGATGGAGCCGACAGCAATTCATATGTCGGTGTTGCGGTCGCTTTCCCACTTCCGGTGTTTAGCCTCAATCAAGGCGCTAAAGCTTATCAAGCGCAGAAAGTCATCGAGACCGACCTGGCGCTTCAGCGCTCGAAAGTAAAGGTTCGGTCCGAGCGAGATGCTCTGGCGAATCGATACACGGAAACAGTCCGTAACCTGAAGTCCACCCTTAGTTTGAAGGCGCTGGTTGATAAGCATGAACAACTTGAACGCCAGTTCTTCAAGGGCCTTGTTACAAGCGCGCTTGTTATCGAAGCGCATCGGCAGCTTTTCGATTTTGAACAGCGCCGCAATGAATCCGAGCTCGAGGCTTTAGAAGCCTACGGACAGCTCGCAATCATCAATAACTCATTCGACGGGGTCATCCTATGAAGATCATCAATTCTACCGTATTCATCGCTGCTAGCCTCGTTGGCGCAATCGCAATTGCCTCTTCTACAACGAAGACCACTACACCGAAGGCTGAGAAGGAAGCACACGGTGAAGAGGGACATGACCACGAGCACGGTGAAGGGGCCGGCGAAAAACACGAAAGCGAAGCTGAGCATGGTCACGGTGAAGAAGAAGCAAGCCCAGCGGTTGGACCCGACAAAGGGATTTTAGCAGCCGACGAGCATCAGGGCTTCAAGCTTGCGCCGGAAGCCGAGAAAACATTCGAGATGAAAACAACTACGGTCAGCGCCGGCGGCACCGTCCAGCTGCCAAAGGCTGCTGTCGTTACCGCTGGAACGGAAACGAATCTTTTTCGACTCCGCGATGGCTTCTACAAACGCATCGATTTTGAAACGGTCTCTCGGTCTCAAAACACTGTCTCCGTTCGATCAAAGGACCTGCGTCCCGGCGATCAAATTGTCATAGCCGGGCTTGGTTTCTTAAGGATCGCGGAAATCGCGGCTTTCGGCGGAGCGCCCGAAGGTCACTCTCACTAACTTTGGAGTTAACATGATCAATCGAATAATCCATTTCTCAGTCTACAATAGGGGCCTAGTTCTCTTTCTGACTGCATTACTGGTGGTTGCTGGAATCTATAGCTTCCAGCACCTACCGATCGATGCCGTTCCAGACATTACGAACAATCAAGTTCAGATCAACACAGTCGTAGAGGGCCTAGCGCCCGAAGAGATCGAGCGAAGCGTGACCTTCCCAGTTGAGTCCGCAATGCGCGGAGCAGCTGGCGTCGAGCAAGTTCGCTCGATCACACGATTTGGTCTTTCTCAGGTAACGGTCGTCTTTAAGGACAGCGTCGACATCTATCGCGCAAGACAGCTAGTCGCAGAGCGACTTCAAAACGTAGCTTCCGACCTTCCGAGTGGATCTAAGCCTCAGCTTGGTCCAATCTCGACGGGGCTTGGCGAAATCTATCAATACGTCGTGGACTTCGAAGAAAAGAAAACCGGCGAAGAACGCATGAAACAGTTGATGGAGATCAAAGCGCTGCAAGATTGGTTCATCAAGCCCCGTCTACTTAGCGTCGAAGGCGTCGCCGAGGTCAACACAACTGGTGGTTTCGAGAAACAGTACCATATTCAGCCTGATCCAAAAAAAATGGCTGCATACGGAATTCACTTTGATGAGATTAAAGAGTCACTCGACAAAGTGAATCGCAATGTCGGTGGCGGCTATGTCGAGCAAACAGCGGAACAGTTTCTCGTTCAGGGTTTCGGTCTCTTAAAAACGCCGGAGCAGATTGAGCGCATTCCGATCAAACAACTTGAGTCTTTTAAAGCTCTCACGATCGGTGACGTGGCGACGGTTCGCTTAGGCAAGCAGCTGCGAACCGGTGCTGCAACCTACGACGGCCAAGAGGTCGTCCTTGGCACTGCGATGATGTTGCTTGGTGAAAATTCGCGAACGGTCTCAAGCCGAGTCCACCAGAAGATCCAAGAAATTCAGAAGACGCTGCCAAAGGGAGTAGCACTAAAAACAGTCTACAACCGATCGGATTTGGTGAATGAGACGCTCGGCACAGTCGAGCACAATCTCCTCATGGGTGCGTTGCTCGTAACAATCATCTTGCTGATCTTTCTTGGTAATCTACGAGCTGCGGTTATTACGGCGATTACTATTCCGCTATCCTTGCTTGCAACGTTCTTGATGATGAAGCCGCTCGGGTTCAGCGGAAACCTCATGAGTCTTGGTGCCTTAGATTTCGGGATTATCGTTGACGGAACGGTCATCGTTCTCGACAACTGCGTGCGCTTCATCCAAATGCGATATAAGTCGCTTGGTCGGAGCCTTACTGCTGAAGAGTTAAAGCAGGCGGTTTACGAAGCAACGGTTGAAATTCGAACGGCGGCTGGCTTCGGAGAGTTAATCGTAATCATGGTGTTCTTGCCAGTCTTTGCGCTCACGGGAGTTGAAGGCAAGATGTTCACGCCGATGGCGGCGACATTCATCCTCGCAGTTTTTGCGGCCCTTTGCTTCTCGTTTACGACGGCTCCAGCTCTCGCGAGTCTCTTCCTTTCCGGGAAAACAGAAGACAAAGAACCGCGCATGATGGCTTTCTTCCGCAAGGCCTATGTTCCGTTTTTCGAGTATGCATTCAAATTCAAGAAGACGACAATTGGTGTGGCTGTCGCTTCCGTGGTCGTCGGAGTCGGTTTGTTCATGACTCGCGGTGCGGAATTCTTGCCGCAGCTGAGTGAAGGATCTTTCGCGTTTCATATGATTCGACCAGTGAACACCTCATTGACCCAGTCGATCGAGTTTCAGAAGAAGGCCGATAGCATCGTTAAGTCG
>JAEUWE010000237.1 GCA_016791465.1 Pseudobdellovibrionaceae bacterium | reverse complement strand
AGCGTCGCAAGCCTCGAAGCCCGGTTCAGATGATGGGTTTTCTGTACAGGACGTTGAGCTGTGGCGTGCGATCGTTTCTGCACTTCGAGGCGAAAGCCAAAAGTGAGGGTGGGGTACAGGCATGATGGCCAATATCGACAGTTCTTGGGTAAGTAAATTTCTTAAGAGGTTTTTCGACGGCAAGTTGAAGAAAAATCCGCGATATTCACTGCGTGCGTTTGCTCGTGATCTGGGGGTTAGTCCATCTTACCTGACGCATCTCCTAAGGGGTTCTCGGAAGCTCTCACTGGAGAAGGCAGAGGTTATTGCCGATCGGCTGGGCCTCAGGGGAGAGGGGCGCGGCCGATTCATTCGTCATGCTGCGGCCGAAAGTGGAGTTCGCCTAGGAGCGAGAAAGGTTCTTGATCCATTGCTGAGCGAGTCGATCGGTCGTCGCGACATTAGTCCGCTGTCGGACTTTCAATCTTTAACGGTCGAGGAGTTTCAGTCGATCTGTGACTGGCAAAGTCTGGCTGTTCTTGAGTGGATGGGATGCTCGGAGACGGAGAAAGATATAGCCTCGATCGGTCGTGCGTTTTCGATGAGCCAGACTGAAGTCATCGACACTCTTAGCCGATTGAAAGAGCTGAAGCTTTTGGTTGAAACACCTCGCGGCTGGACGAAGAGAAGCATGAAGCTTGCAATTCCTACGATTAACTCGCGTCGACCGATTCGCCAGTTTCATCGTTCGGTTGTCGGTCACGCTCTTGCGGTGATGGAAACCGAGCTGGCGGACTCTGATTTTCAACGTCGCATTGTGCTCTCATCGACTGTCGCTGTGAATCCTGACTCTATTGAAGTGGCGAAGTCGAGAATTGGGCAGTTCGTTGGCGAACTGACGCAATCTCTGAGTGCCGGTCCCTGCTCTGAGGTCTATATGGTTTCAATTCAACTTGTTCCGCTGTCGAAGCGCTAGCGAGCAAAGCGTCGGTTGAAGGCGCGGTGAATGGCTTTGTCGCCGTAGGGATTATCGATGTTTTCAAGCTCACCGATGCCATAGCCGCTATGAATCGACTCTAGAGTGATGACTCGTCTTTCAAGATCGAGCTGGAATCTGAGGCGCCAAGTTCGAAATGCAATCTCCCAGAGCTGATCGCTTAAACGTTTAACGCGTTTTCGGTCGTGGTTCATGGGGTCAAACTCAAGTTGCTCGCGAGCAAAGGGCCTAAGGCGAGTTTCGCCCTCATCTTCAAGCCAGGCGATCTGCGTTTTAAAAAGATCAGATTCCTCAAGTTGAAAACGAGAATCCAGGGCTGTTGTGAGCCAGCCGGCTTTGGCATCGGGGAAGGCGTCGGCCTCTGGAACATAAGGTTTGATGTCGAGGATCGGTGTTCCATCGAGTAGATCGTGCTCGGCGATTTCAATGGCGAAGCCCTTCACGCCCACAAGACGGGCCGAGGTGAGGCCGATACGATTGGGGCGATGTGGAGAGCGCGTGGCAAAGACTCCGCGTTTTTCACCTTCGCTTCGGGGTGGCGTCACCATAGGTTTGAAGTGATCAGTTTGGTCGAACTCAAACAAAATCCAAACCCGCTCAAAGCCTTCAAGGTCTTTCAGCGCTTGATCAAAGAGTGAGGGCTTTCCATTCCACTTTGAAAAAAGGTCGATGCGGGCGACTTCTGAGCCGTAGGCACCTTGTCTCGGCGCCACTTGTTTGTTGATAAGCTCGGTGCGCGCCGTGCCGATGGCCTGAAAGCCAGGCTTTGCCGCCAAAGATTGTTCAATGGACATGCAGGCTGCGCCAAATGCAACGCCAACGTTGAGCGAGTTTTTAATTCCATGAGAAGGAAGGCGCACACGGTGATCGACTTGTCTTCGCGTTTCGCTATCAAGACCAAAACGCTCATTTCCTAAGAAAAGCACAAATCGTTCTGGCCAATGAAATGTTTCGGCTGGAACGGAGTCCTCGCCAGTTTCAAGCGCGATTGTCGAATAGCCGATTTTTCGAGCCTGTTGAATCGCGGCACTGGTGCTCTCAAAGTGCCGCCATGGCAGCACCTCAGCAGTACCCATTGCCGTGCTCTGCAACTGCTCGGACTCAGGCGTTACGGTGTAGCCCGTTAGCCATGCGGCCTCAAAGCCAAAGCATTCCGCCGTTCGAAACACGCTTCCAACATTGAAGGCCGAGCGAATATTCTCACAGGCCACGATTCGGCCGGGCTTTACTTCGCGTGTCGCTGTTCGGTCAGATTCCGCAAACAAAAACTCGTCGTCGCGAACTCCGCGTCCGAGGAGTCGTTCAAATGGAACGAGCATTGTCGCCAAATGCTGGGCCGACATCTCGTGAGAAAACCGCGGCGCAAGTTCAGCGAGCTTTTTTAAAAGCGGGTGCTCGCTGAGTGCGAGTGACTCAATTGATTTCAAAAAGTCAGCGAGCGGTTTGGTGCGGTCGTCAGACTCCGTCCAAAGCTTTTCAAGAACTCGTCCTGCTTTGACAAGTTCGCTTAGCTTCAAGAGCTCTTTTGGTGCAAGCTTCTGGCTCACTTCACGCGATCGCCAGGCTTGGCGCCGGCGTCAGGAGAAAGAATGAACAGCCCCTTACCGGCTCCGCCGTCGGGATCGCTGGCCGCGAGCACCATGCCTTCGCTCATTCCAAACTTCATCTTGCGTGGAGCAAGGTTGGCGACGATCACGGTCAGGCGGCCCTCGAGTGTTTTGGGGTCATAGGCACTTTTGATTCCAGCAAAGATCTGGCGCGTGCCTAAGGGGCCGACATCGACTTGAAGTTTCAAAAGTTTGTCGGCTTCAGGGACCGCTTCTGCGGAAACGATTTTGGCGATGCGAAGATCGACTTGGTTAAAAGTGTCAATGCTGAGAGGGCCCGAGTCAGCTGTGGGAACTGCGGCTTTTGGTGCCGGTGTTTTTGCTGGCTCTGTTGTTTTCGGTTTTGACTCATCGATCATTGCATTCACCTTTTCTGCTTCGATACGTGTGGCAAGATGTTCATATTCACCGATCGTTCCCGATTCAAGAATGCGCTCTCCGTCAGCCCATGCGTATGGCTTTTCATTGAGAAGCTTCGCTACGCGATCGGCGTAAACTGGCAAAATCGGCTTCAGCGCAATGGCGATTTGACGGAACACATTGAGCGTCGCGGTGAGTGCTAAGCGTGTCGCTTCAGGGTCAGTTTTGATCAAGTTCCATGGAGCGCGTTCATCAAAGTACTTATTGGCGTCGTCGGCCATGTCGCGGACTTCGGCCAGCGCCTTTGCAAAGTCGCGATTCTCGAAGTGCTCGGCAATGGCTTTTCGACGGGCAATTGCCGACGCCACAAGTTTTACAGCCTCAGCGTCGCGCTTGCCATCGAGCGCACAAAGGCGACCGTCGAGACGTTTCCCGAGCATTTGAGCTCCACGTGAGCCAAGGTTCGTCATTTTGCCGACGAGGTCGGAGTTCACGCGATTCGTAAAGTCTTCCAGTCCCAGATCGAGATCCTGAAGCTGGCCGT
This sequence comes from Pseudobdellovibrionaceae bacterium, assembly GCA_016791465.1. Lineage (GTDB taxonomy): Bacteria > Bdellovibrionota > Bdellovibrionia > Bdellovibrionales > JAMPXM01. Next base: position 13,595 of record JAEUWE010000237.1, on the reverse strand, counting down.
TCAGTTTGGAAGCGTAATAGTACCGAAGATAACTTGAGTCCAAGTGATTCAAATAAGTGCGAGCGGCGACGAGTGTGCCTTTCGATTTCGACATCTTCTCACCATTGACGGTGAGAAAGCCGTTGACGAAAACTTGCTTCGGACTTTTGAAGCCAACATTCTTCAGCATCGCTGGCCAGAAGAGGCAGTGAAACTTGATGATGTCTTTTCCAATGAAGTGATAGATCTCGCTATCGCTGGTCTTCCAGTACTCATCGAATGAGCGTCCGGTTTTTTTACAGAGCTGCTCAGTTGCTGAGATGTAGCCGATTGGCGCATCCATCCAAACGTAGAAGTACTTGTTCTCAAAGCCTGGGATTTTAAAACCAAAGTAGGGTGCGTCGCGCGAGATATCCCAATCAAAGAGTTCGCCATCGATCCATTCGGAGAGTTTATTTGCGACCTCTTCGGGGGCATGTTCGCGGACCCAGACGCGCAGGTAGTCGCGGAAGTCGGAGACTTTGAAAGCAATTGTTTCCGACGGCTTCACAACGGGAGTGGAACCGCAGATGGCGCAGGCTGGATTTTTCAAATCCGTTGCAGCGTAGGTGGCGCCACACTTATCGCATGAGTCTCCGTACTGTTCGAGCGCGCCGCACTTGGGGCAAACGCCTTTGACGAAGCGATCGGGGAGAAACATTTTGTCGTGGTTGCAGAAGAGCTGTTCGATCGGACGCACATTGGTATGGCCGGCATCGCGCATTTTGACATAGAATTCTTCTGCGAACTTGCGATTCTCGTCTGTGTTTGTGGACGAGTAGATGTCGAACTCAACGCCAAAATCCGAAAAGTCTTTAAAGTGTTCGGCATGGGCGCGGGCGATCAGCTCTTCCGGCGTGATCTTCAGCTCTCGGGCCTTCACCATGATCGGTGTTCCATGTGTATCATCGCCGCAGACGTAGACGCAGTCGCGCCCATTCATTTTATTCCAGCGAACCCAGAAATCGGCCTGGAGATAACCCACCAGGTGACCGATGTGAATCGGGCCGTTGGCATAGGGGAGAGCGGCGGTGACGAGACGTTTAGGAGATGAAGGTGAGCCAGCTGTTGTCATAGACGGTGAGCATGCCAGCCCGACGCTTTTCGGGGAACTCTTTTTCTTCGATACTTCGTTAAAAACGAATGAAACTGTAAAAAACATCGATTTTGAATAAGAGGAAGAAGGCCTTATCCTTCTTCCATGGCATACAGAAACAACACAGAGTTTGATAAGAGCGGCGGTCTTCTTCTTCCTACGAATATTTCTCGGGCGCAGGATCTCGAACGCGTTCTCAAAGCGGGCGAAGTTTTGCTGCACCCAGGAACTCCGTTGATCGGGGCCTTCGTGGTTTTGGCGGGAGCGCTGAAGGTGAAGCGGCAGTATAAGGCCGGAACTTTTTTGGAGAGGGTTTTGGGTCCGGGCGAAGCTTACGGTTTTCGCGAGGCGCGCTCGGGGCGGGTTGGTGAGACCACGCTCGTGGCGGCCACCAACTCTGTTGTCCGGCTGGTTGCGCCGAGCGACATAGAGGCCTGGAGTAAGGCCGAGGATATCGCTTTGGCCACGTGCTGGAAGTCGGTGTTGAAGCGCCCGCTGGATCTTCTGCCGGTTCGAGCACGCGTCGCAGCAACGGTCTGGTTTTTGGGGGCGAAGTTTGGTCAGCGTGCTCCTGGAGATGGAAGTATCCACATCGATTTGGACCTTACGCGGGAAGAGCTCGCGCATTTAGCGGGAACGGTTTATGAGTCGGTGATCCGCAATCTGACGCAGTTGAAGAGTGATGGCATTATCGCGCTTTCTGGACGTCACATTCAAATCTTGTCAGAAGATCAGCTCGCCCGAATCGGTCAGCTTGTGCTAGAATCGACAGCCTATGATCAAAACACCATTTTCAAGAAACGAAGTTCGTCAGGTCACAGTTCGCCGTTCGACGGTGGTCCCAAAAAAGCGATCTGAGATTGAAAAACTGATCACGCATGCGGGCGTTGAGGCCTTTCTGAAAGAGATGGGCCACGGCGCCTTGGATGCGGAGATCAGTGCGTCGGACGTTGCGCCCGATACGGTTGCCGAAGCGATCGGCAAAAATCCGGTTTTGAAGGTCGGCGATATGGTGACGGTGCGTTTGACTCAGCTCGAGTTTGCCGGCTTCGCGAGCCTGGCGCAGATGTTGGCCGCGGCGAAAGCGCCCAGTCGGTTGCGTCCGCTGGTGGAGAGCTCGTCGATTTTCAATAAGGTCGGAGCAGGGCTTGATATGGCCTACGGCGCGCTTCGTGCGGGCTTTGAGTTTAGTTCCGTCATTACATCTTGGGAGTCGACGCCAGAGGCGCTGACGTACATTGATGTTGGTCAAAAATTGCCGGTTCCACTCAAGACTTGGACCCATAAACATATCGTGTCCGATAGCGGGGACGGCGGGATGATCGTCGATGAAATCACAGTCGATGTCGACCCTGGTTTGGCGGCCCCGGTTGTCGAGGGAGCTCTGCGTCTCCATCTGGAAAGCCGAGCGAAAGCGTATTCAAAACTTTTGGCGTAGGGGGCCTTCACTTTGCGTCGATATTTATTGATGACGGCCTCGGTCATCGTCGTTATTGCATCGTTACTTGTTGCGGACCGAGCCTGCGGTTTTTGCGAAACACCGCCGCCCCCAAAAGACCATCTGAAATTGCAAGAGAACGTGACGAGTCGAATACGGACGTTCTCTGGTTTGAAGCCGATCGCTTCACAGGCTGATGCGATGCTTTCAAAGCTGCTGAGCGCGAAGAGCCCAGTGATTCTGGGTTGGATCGAAAAGCGCGACTTGGCGACAAAAGCTGACGATGAAATTGTCCGCGAGTGGCGCGAGTACTATGCGCGAAATTTTATTTTGAATCGCTATCCGCAGGCAGATGCGCCGGTCAATGCGGCAATCGAGGCGCTGTTTAAAGACGTGAACGATGCATTCGCGACACCGGCTTTTCGCGCGAAGATGAGCTCACTTTTTGAGAAGAGCAAAGCGACGGCACTGTCTGTGCTGGCGAAGCAACCGCTTCAGGACGCAGAGAAAAAGGCGATCGTCGCTCGGGTTGGCGCGGTTCAGCTGTATTGGATGAAGGACTTTAAGAGCTCAAAGTTCAAGGCGCAGCCACTCGAGTTTCTGGACTGGGGTATTGCCTATGATCCGGTTGCAAATGAAATCAATATGGGTGTGAACGCTCTTTCCTATCCAAACGATGAAACTTATCTTGCGGTTTTTGCTCATGAGCTTGGTCATGCGTTTGATTCTTGCCGTTGGGGCGCTTTTTTTGAGGGGGCGTGGCCATTTCAAAAAGTTGGAGAGTGTCTGCGCGGTCAAGACAGCGCAGGCGCGCTAAAACGTGATGACTCTCAGCTTGAGGTTTTGCAAAAGCAGGGAAAACTTTCGTCAGATTTAGCGGTGGGTCTTAAACAGAATCCAACTTGCAATAAGGCTGTGTATCCTCCGATTGGAACTCAGGCTGATCAGTTGCCTGAGTCATTTGCAGATTGGTTTTCGACAGAGACGATGGCCTCGATGGAGGGTCTGAATCTCTTGCAGATGCGACTTGATCTCTGTGTGCTTCGCGAGCTTGTCGCGGGCTCCTCGTACCCGGAAAATCGAAAGCGATTGGACCAGATCTACTTTGCGCATCCAAAGCTTCGCCCTGGCCGTTCGGATCTCAAATCAAAATCAGCGGTGTACTGCGGCTTCTAGTGTGTGGGGCATTTTGCTCCTGGGTATAGGTCGAGGCGGGAACTGCGGGCTTTGTTTTAATTTCTGAAAAACCTCATTTAAGCTGAAGAGGTAAATGGGGGGCAATCAATGTCATTCTTTGCCGGTCGTAGGCGGAATCTCGCCATCTTTTTAGTTTCACTTTTTACTATAGCGGCCTGTTCCTCTTTTCCATTTCGTGGCCCGAGCTCTGTCGATGGAAAACCTCGACATGTGGTGATCACGCTTCACGGCCTTCGTGGCAATGCCGAGTCGTACGGTGATTTTCATAAGATTGCGAAAGCGAATCTTGAGGCGATCAGTTCTGAGTATCGCGTTGAAACATACAACTGGACGTTCCCGGTTGGTGCCATGGTCGACGATGCGAATGTCGCCGGTGGCGTTTGGAATCCGCATTTGATTGCGCGAAAATTCAACGACGACTTCTTTTTAGGACGAGACGCAAAGCTGAAAGACCTCGGGCCTCAGGATAAAATTTCAATCATCGCCTATTCGATGGGCGGATTGATGGCGATGACCTGGTACTACGATTCCATGTTCAACTTCATGGGGCACCCGGAGCTGGCCTATTCGAGCGATCAACAGAAGATTGTTTTAAAGAATCTTGCGCTGGTGCAAAACGTTGTTGGTTTAGGCGCTGTGTACTGGGGATCTCTCGATTCTGAATTTGGATGGAGTGTGTTAAAAGACGGAAGCCTGAGTGAGGTTCGTCGCAATTGGCCACAGCTGGTGGCGTTCTGCGAACGGCCAGAGACGAAGTCCGTTATTGATGCCGCAGCCGTTATGAATGTTTTGGGATCAAAGACGACATCTCGCCAGAAGAGTGATGCGGCTATTCGCCTCGCGGTGAAGCAGGCGTGTGCTTCGGTGAACTTTATCGGTTCAAACCCCATCACATCCTCGTTCACGTCAATTCCGTCGATGGTGCTGAGCCCGATTGTTTCGGCTTTAAAATCAAAGGGCAATGTGCATCCCTCTGAGCTCGACAATATGCGCCTCACGAGCGACGTCATTGGCGAAATGCGTTTGCATCGTATTCGCCATTTGCTGACTCCGGATCTCAAGAGTCGTTTTCGCGCGCGTTGGACGAGCATCGCCGGAGTGTTCCCATGCCTTGGCAAGGCCGATCAGGGTGTGACATGCACGAGTTTCAGTTCGCCGGACTATAAACGTCTGAATGATGGCTTTGTTCAGCTGTTCTCAGGAACTATTCGTCGCGAAACTGATGGGCCTGTGTTGAGTCCAAGTGCCGTGGCCGATTTTCTGTTTTATAACGAGGCGCAGGGGCGTGAAGATAGACCGATCGCGGCCGAGAGCTTCTTTAGTACCAAAGCACTCCAGCAAGATGTGAAGGTTCAAAACGAAGAGATCTTTGTTGAGAACATGCACGCCACTGTGGTGCCGGCTCTTGAGGCGCTCACCGGGTCGCTCAAGTCGATCGGCCAATCAGCGGCTGAGTCGATGAAGTCATTTGACGCGAGTCTCGGCACCGATGTGGTGATTGTGAACAGCGAGTGTGGAGATCCGAAGACCTGTCGTCACCCGAACTATAAGCACGTTCTCAACGCGGTGTCGGCCTGCGATAGCGCTCAAGGCGCTGCGATCTGCAACCAAGACTATTTGAACTCCTACTTTGGTGTCTCGGAGATCAAGGATCGTGGGCGTGAGAGCGAGCAGCTCGCGGCCGAGATGGGAAGCTTTGCGGTGACGCTCAATATTCGCCTGCCCCTTGGCTATGAGAAGTCGAACTCAATTCAGCCGGCCGAAATTCTCAAGTACTTGCGATTCTCGTTTGTGAATCATGGCTCTGGTTCATGGGGTGAGAATCGCGTCGATGCGGTGAATGCACCCTATGGGCTGCAGATCGCTCGTCCAAGTGAACTCATGTCATCATACTCTGATCTCAAGGCTTACTCTGACAGTACCGTGCTCAAAGTGTTTCTGATTGGCCGGGCATGGCCAAAGTCAGCGCAAGATGCGGGGGCTCGAGCGACTCTTCAAGCGGGAGTACCGATGAGTTTTGAGCTTCGGCTTCCGGGCGTGCGGGCGCGTCGCGTGACGGCCAAGGTCAAGCCGACGTACACCACGTATATCGATCTTTACATGAAGTGAGGTTTGTCGGCTTCGGTCATCCGGGAAGTGCCGTTTGCCGTCGCTCGAGTTAGAAACTCTACTATGTGAACTCTTAAAAAGGATGCCGGCGGGCACTGTCGTGTCGATGGTATCTGGTACGGGGATTGGATTCTGATCCTCTCGTGAAACGTGTTCTCGGATTGATCATTTTGGTGTTTTTTTCAAATCTTGCTCTGGCTGCAGACGAGCCGGCGGCAGAATCGAAGTCGGTTCCGCCAAGCTTGGCTCCGGCGGCTTATCAGGCGGCCCAGGTCTATACGGTTGGTAACGAAATTCTTCTGCTTTTGGAGTCTCAGGAGCAATCCAAGGCTTCGGTTTTGGTAAGCTCCCAAGTGGAGAATGCAGTTCTCTTAGGTGAGATGGACGAGGATACCGGACTTCTTGTTGAGCAGGAGTTTGCTGATCTTTCAGGTGCACGCTATGAGCTTCCCCGTTCAAAGGAAGAACTGCTCACGGCGATTGGGCTTCCGTTGACGGCGGCCACTGAAGACCAAGATTGGAATGATCTCTTGCGAGTTCATATTGAAACGGCATTGGCTCTGTCGCCGCATGCGAGCCGCTTGGTTTTTGAAGCGCTCGGAGTTTCGATGAGCCAAGATGCGCGCGCGGTTTTGCCTGAGAATTGAATTGCCGTCCTGATTTCGCATGACACGATTCAGGCTCCGGCGCTGGAAGCTCGGGCCCCTAGCGCCAGTCGTAATTAAAGCTCACTGAAATCCGCGCCGTTTTAAGATCGACCAGGTCCTTTTTAGGTTTTGAGCGAGCGGCGGGTGTTTGCGGAACTTCGTGGCGAATCCAGCTGTCAAAGAGCACAACCTCGCCAGCCTTGGGTTCGACCGTGTAGAACGGCTGCTCGCGCTTTGGCGTACTGGGGTGCCGTGGCGGTTGCGCCATGTAGCGATCAAGGCGTGGGTCTTCAAATTTAATAGGACTCGTGCCCGAAGGTGTATTGACGTAGAAAGTGCCTGAAACCACAGAAAGCGGATGCAGGTGCAGGCTGTGCACCGTGCTTGGGGGCATGATGTTGATCCACATCGTGACGAGCTCAAGTCCACCGCTGCCGAGGTCCCAGTTTTGTTTTTTTGCAAAACGCTTCACATGCGGCTGCAGGTGAGTGGCAAGCTCTTGGAACGCGGGGAATCCCTCGTGCAGCTTGTCCATTGAACCGTAGCTCGTGTAGCCATTTTGGTAGTGATCGCGCGACCACTCAAGTCCCTGCTCATCGATTTGCAGGAGACCTTTGGCATCACTCAAGATGTCTTGAATCAGTGATTTTGACAAAGCGGGTTTGCCGAGTTTTTCTTGATACACGAATGTCGGAAAGAGCGTATGAAATGCCACGCTCCTCCCTTAACTTGAAAGTAAGGGCTAGGCAATCTGCTCATCTGCAATTGAAGCGGATATCGTCGAAGAAACCCCACCGAGTGGCTCAAGTCCCTCGCTGGTGAGCCCGCGGCGTCGGAGCGGCTCAATCAACCATTGTGCATTTTCGGCGATGAATCGCTTTGCATCGGGATGGCGGTTCAGTGTGACAGCGGCCAGAAATGCAGTTTCGCCGCGAAGAGTTTCAAAGACGAAACTGGCGGCAGCTTGAGTGTTTTCAATCAGGTATCCCAGGCGGAGCATGGAGCACCTCCTTCATACCCATAGTGTAAGTCTGATTTTCTCCATGGCGAGGTGAATCAGACGGTTTTGACGCCTTTCTTTTTATTGTGTCGAGCGTGTAGGTCTCGTTAAGCTCATGGGACTTTTGAGGAGGCCTAAATGCTTCAGCCATCGCGAGTTAAAAAGGTATTGGATGCGGCACTTGAGCGAGGCGCGCAGTTCGCCGAGCTTTTTGTCGAGGATACGTATTCGAGCAATTTGAGTCTTATTGACTCAAAGCCATCGCAGGCCGTGGTGGGACGTCTCAAAGGCGCTGGGATTCGTGTGTTTTATGGGCACGAGCAGATCTACGTGACCACAAATGATCTCTCAGAGGCAGGTCTGGTGAAGGCGGCACGAACAGCAGCGGCGGGCCGTGTTGGCGTTTCGGGTGAGGTGACTCGGATTGAGGCAAAGGACTTCTCGCCCGCTCATTTTGATTCGATTCACACCTATGGAACGAAACCCTGGGAGTACGACCGAGACAAGAAGTTTTCGCATCTGATGCGCATGGATCGAGCGGCGCGGGGGCGGTCGACACTTGTTTCGCAAGTGGAACCGATGCTGATTGAGAAAACACAGAAAATTCTGGTCGCAAACTCTGAAGGCCTTTGGGCTGAAGATGAGCGAAACTACGTGCGTGTGTTTATGGATGTCGCGCTTGAAGAGCATGGCGTCAAAGAGTCGCAGCATGCGCGAGCCGGACGGCTTGGAACGAGCGAATGGTTTGACACGGTTGACTTTGAGCAAATGGCGACCGATGTCGTCGATCGCGCCAAGGTGCTCTTGCATGCTGATTTTGCTCCAGCCGGCGAAATGCCCGTGATTATCGACAATGGTTTTGGTGGCGTGATTTTTCACGAAGCCTGCGGTCATGGACTTGAGACGACTTCAGTTGCGAAGGGCGCTTCGGTGTTTTGTGGAAAAATGGGCGAGAGGCTTGCCGAGAGCTGCGTTACTGCCATCGATGACGGCACGATCGCCAACACCTGGGGCTCACTCACAATTGACGACGAGGGTATGCCGACAAAGAAGACAGTTTTGATCGAGAATGGAGTTTTAAAGAGCTACATCGTTGACGGAATGGGGGCAAAGCAAACCGGCTTTGCTCGTACTGGGAGTGGGCGCCGACAGAGTTATAAGTATGCGCCGGCATCGAGAATGCGAAACACGTACATAGCAGCAGGTGAAGATCGTCTTGAAGATATGATTCGCGATGTTGATCACGGAATCTATGCGAAAGATATGGGCGGCGGATCGGTATCTCCAGGAACGGGAGACTACAATTTTGCCGTTCGCGAGGCATGGTTGATTGAAAACGGAAAACTTGTGAAGCCGGTGAAGGGTGCAACGCTGATTGGTCGCGGCATTGAAACTCTGGGACGGATCACTCGTGTCGGCAATGAATTGAAGCTTCAGGACGGAATGTGCGGCTCGGTGAGTGGCAGTATTCCGACGACCGTTGGGCAGCCGGCGATCCTTGTCTCGAAGATGCTGGTGGGAGGTCGCTAATGGAACTCATGAAGCAGATGGAAGACCGTTTTGCGAAGATTTCTGAATTGGCTCGGCGCGATGGTGTTGAAGCCGAACTTTTAGTGGAGGCTGGCGAATCGCTGAAGCTTTCCGTTAGCGAAGGGAAGATCGAAAAGTTCGATGCCTCACAATCACAGGTCGGGGGTCTTCGCGTTATTCTGGATGGCGTTGAGGGATATTCGTGGACCGAGAGTCTTGAAGAAGGCGATCTTGAGTCGGCGTATGCAGAGGCGTTGCAGAATGCGAAGTTTGCAATACGCGGAGGACCAGTCGCGGCGGCTGAACGCGTAACGCTTTATTCAGGGGCCGAAGTTAAAGAAGACCCGTCGCTCTTTAACGATTCACAGGAGCGATTCAGTATTGAGGAGAAGATCGAGAGAGCAAAGGCACTTGAACGTGAGGCGAAGGCGATCGATCCACGCATTGCGAAGGTTCCCTACAATGCCTATGTTGAGTCGAAGGGCGAAGTTTTGGTCATGAACACCAAAGGGGTTCGGGCGAGACAGCGTTCGTCGGGTGTTTATTGTTATGCTTACTGTTTGGCCAAGCAGGGTGAGGAGACACGGTCGGCATCAGAGTCGAGCTTCACACGATTTGCGGATCAAGTTCCAATACGCGAAACGGCTCACGATGCGGCTTTGCAGACGATTGAGAAGCTCGGAGCTGTGTCGCCGGCGACAGGAGAGTATCCAATGATCATTCGAAATGATGTTGCGGCTCACTTTTTCGCTCTTTTTAAAAACTACTTTTCAGCAAAAGCAGTTGCTGAGAAAACCTCTCTGTTTGCTGGTGATCGCGGACAGCAGATTGCGAGTTCGCTTTTGACGATCAGTGATGAACCGAGGCTCAAAGACGGTATTGGAAATCGTGTCTTTGATGCCGAAGGAGCGCCGACAGCCAAAGTCGACGTGATCAAGAATGGAAGGCTTGAGAACTTTTTAACCAACACGGCTTATGCGCGCCGTCTTGGACTTCCGCATACGGCCAGTGCCGAGCGTTCTGCGCGCGGAGTTCTGGATGTTGGTTTTTCGAATTTTGTGATTGAGGCAGGGAAGGACGACTTTGCAGCGCTGACGAAGCGTTATCCAAAGGTCATCGTGATCACAAGTTTCCAAGGTTATCACTCGGGGTTTAACGAGGGCTCCGGCGACTTCTCGCTCTCCGCTGAAGGCGAGCTCTGGGAAAACGGTGCGAAAGTAAAGCCATTGAATGGGTTTGTCGTCTCGGGATCGGTGAAGACGCTATTGAGGGATATTGAGATGGTCAGCAATCGCCTGTGCAAAATTAAAAGCAGTGATATAGCACCCGATCTATTGATTCGGTCGTTGGCTGTCGCGGGGAGCGCTTAGAAGACTAGGCTGCGCGCTTGACCGATATCAGAGGGCTGTAGTTTGGAGTGAGGCGTACCACGGTGTTGGTTTGGACGGTTTCCAGTGCAAGTGCCAATGCATGTGAGGCTGAGAACACGACGTAGTCGAAGCTAAAGTTTCGAAGATCATTGGTGAGATGCTTCCACGAAGTGAAGGCAAGAACCTGGTCCGCTGGATTCCACTCGAAATGACCGTTTTCAACCTGATTGTTGAGCTCAGCGAGCATGGACCAGATGACTTCTGGTTTGAGCGCTGGAAGTTTCATGAGTTGCGCGTGACAGGTGAAAATCGGCATTTCATTTGGAATTCGCGTTGAGATTTGAAGCGGTTGAGATCCTGTCTGTCCCGGCGGCTGCAGCGTCGCCGCCTGGTCTTTTTTCTGTATCAGTTCAAAGTGAAAGTCTGTTTGCAAGGTACGGAGGATCTGCTCAAAGACGCGTTCTGTGCTGCCTGAGAAGGTCTGTTCTCCATGTGTGACAAAACGTGAGCGCACGGTTTGGCCGCGTTGCTCGTACCGAGATTGATAGAGTTCAAAAGAGAACTCACCGGCAATCGCGCTTTCGGTCAGGCGATCTTCGAGTGTGCGAGCAAAGGCGATCGCAGTCAGAATATCAATGGCGAGGTTTTCGACTTCGTCGGGCGTGCGACCTTTTTGACCGACAAAGCCAGCGCGAATTCGGAGCCCAGCCTTCTCAGATGAGAGATCAGGATGCAGTGGAAGAACTGTAATTCCTCGGAGGCCAAGATTTTCGCTGGCGGCAAGGCGTTGGAGTTCTTTTAGAGAAAGCATTGACAGGCAATGAGGGAAGAGGTCGACCTGGGACTCAATGATCTGGAACTGATTGTTCACGATTCGGCGAACGACGTTGACGTGAAGTGCGGGTAGGCCATTGAAGCGAATTTCAATCGCTTCTTTTCCGACGACAGAGACCTTGGCGTCCGAGAGCACGGAGTTCATTGCCACTGCTAACCGCGGGATGGCTTCGGCCATCATAAAGGTCTCCTTGATATTCTCCACGGTTTGGATCCTCCTGCGGGTAACGTGATCGTCATTGCCACCATCCTGAGAGTCTCTTTTAGCGCTGGCGTCGCGGCCTCCTGGCCCAACGTTCGTCCAACGCGTTAGTTATTGTCGGAAGATCCGACGAACTTCTCGACGAGAATCTGGCTGAATGTTCGACATTTAGTCGTCGCTCAACGACATATTCACAATGTTGACTGAGATTGAGACGAATCGACGGTCAAAATGAATCGTCTCGTTTTGATGCGATCGGAGTAGTGAATAAAGGGACCCGGTCGCTTTAATGGCCGACGTCAGCCCATGTCGCGGTCGTCGCACTTGGTGTTTTTCTGATTTCTAATCTGTGCTGGAGTTGTGATTGAAGCTCTTGCACGTGCGAAATGATGCCGACCATGCGACCTCCGGCCTGAAGATCGACAAGTGTTCGAATGGCGAGTTCCAGTGACTCTGAGTCGAGTGTGCCAAAACCTTCATCGATAAAGAGAGAGTCGAGGCGAATGCCACCCAAATCGGTTTGTACGACGTCGCTGAGGCCCAGAGCAAGAGCGAGAGCCGCGATGAACGATTCGCCGCCAGAAAGAGAGTCGGCTGGACGCTCGCGCCCAGTGTGGGCGTCTTCGACTGAAAGGTTAAGGCCTTGCGAGTGAGTCAGGTTGCGGCTGAGGAGTGGCCGTCGCAATTGATACTGTCCGCGACTCATTGTGAGCAGGCGATGGTTCGCCATTTCCAGACAAGCTTCGAAGCGCGCCTGCAGGACATAGCGCGCCAACGGAACAGAGAGCGTGTTGATTGAACGATCTCCGGAGAGCAGGAGATTCATTTTCTGCGCGACTTTAAAACGTCGTTCGAGCGCTTCGCGCACTTCGTCGCGGCCAAGAGTGGACGCCTTCAGTTCATGAAGGAGGCGAGCGCGTTCGTTGGCCGCTGCATTCTCTTGCTCGAGGAGCTGCTGTTGTTCATTTGCGGTCGTCGCCAGATGGCGCAGTTTTTCGATGGCTTCGGATTCGCTGATTGTTTTGAGAGTATCGCGGGTCGCTTCGATTTTTCCACGGAGTTCGAGAGTCACAGCGTCGTGGTCGCGCAGTGCTTTTTCGATCGAGCCGACCTCTTGCTCGGAGAGATTCTCTGCGAGATGGCGTTCGCGATGATCAAAATTAGCGATCTGAGCGACGAGCGCTTGCCGTTCTGTACTGAGGCGCGAGAGCTCTTCTTCTTTCCCGCGCAAAAGACCGACGCGACCGGCATTCGCTGTTTGCAGGCTCAAGACCATGTTTTTCGTTTCGCGTAGAGCGGACTCCAGTTCGGTCTTCTGACTGGCGACAAGGCGACCGCGATCGACAACAGCCGCAGGATTCTGCAGTTCTTTGGGGATGCGCTCGAGGCGTTCGGTACGAGCGGCCTCAAGCTCGGCGATTTGGGCCGTGAGTGGGGCGCGGGTGAGTCGCAGTTTTTGAATAATTTGTTCTGACGCTTGTAGGGCCTGTACTTCGCGGGTCGCGAGCGCGGCTGCTTCGGTAAAGTCAGTTCCCGCTAATCTGGGATGGCTGATCTTGCCGTCAGAAGAATCGGCGTGAACAAGCAGGGTCTTAAGGCGTTCGTTTCGAACGGCTTGGTCTTTTTGGATTTGCATGGCGACGGCATGATGTCGTTTTTGTTCGCGCTCGACCGTGTTCTTGTCGATGACTTCATGAAGGTGCACTTTCGCTGGAGACGGATGCTCCTCTGAGCCACAAACGGGACAAGGCGCTCCTTTTTTTAAAGTCTGTGCCAGGCGGGCTGCTTCGCCGAGGTGAAACTGAGCCTCTGTCGAATGGAGTGCCAGGAGACTTTCTTCGAAGCGACGAGACTCTGACGTCGTCGCGATGTCGTGAAGACGTGGGAGCTCGAGAAGGATCGAATGCAGACGCTTTCGCGTCTGGCTGAGAGTCTGTTCTTCGGTTTGTAGTTGCTGGTCGGCGGTCAGGCCTTCTTTCGTGAGCAAGTCGATACGTTCGGTGACTTTGTTGATGTCTTGCAGCTCGCGATAGCGCTCTTGTAGCTGAATGCGCTCGGCCTCAAGTTCGTCGACTGTCGGTCGACGGGCTTCGAGCTGTGTCAGCTTGGCATTCAGTTGATTTTCGTTTTCAAGTTGCCGTGAGTGTTCGGTTT
>JAEUWE010000204.1 GCA_016791465.1 Pseudobdellovibrionaceae bacterium | reverse complement strand
TGTCCGATAAAGTCGACTCGAAGATCCTGAACACCGCGAAGCGATCCCAATGTTTCAATCAAAGACTGAGGGGTAAGAGGCTTTCCACCTCTTTCTACACCACCGATCAAAATGACTTTAAAGCCCAGTTTCTGGTACGCCTCGATCCCTTGCTTTTCGAGCTGCTTCATCGAATTTTCGAGACTCGCCAGGTCGCCAGCACTAACAATGACCGCAGTCTTCGTTTGTTCTGCGGCAACGCTAACTTTTGGAACCGAAAGCAAATGCGCAGATCCGAGAAACACCAACAGAGTGTGGAAGCGGCCTTTACGAAACAATCTCGTGAGCATCTGGCCATTATATCATTTGCGCTTGAGCGTTAAAAGCGATGGGCCGCACGATTCAAACCTCACCCCGACTTGCGTCTAGCGCGCATGAATTCGAGCGCGAGCTCCTTCTAGTTTGAAAATGTCCGAATTCCGCCTAACGCGGCTCAGCTTCCGGCGCCGGAAGCGGGCCTCAGGGCTTCACCTGCGGTGGATACGAATAAGTCGTATAGCCATCAAAGTCGGCAAACTTCTCACCTTTTTTAACTTTCACGATGGTGCGACCTTCGAGCTCAAGCAGCGTCGTATCGTCTTTTGAAAATGTAAACAGCAGCGGGTCCACGAGAGCTGCGATAATAAAACTCGAAGGCTTCATCTTCACAACAACCGCTGGGCGCCCGGCGACGTCTTTCTCGGCGACTTTAAAATACTCAAAGCCCACCGTCTCTTGACGATCCATCACCGCAAAGCGCGCTTTCACAGTCTCGCCTTTCAGAATTTTTTCCCAACGCGCCTTCAAAAATCCCAATAGGCTCGGCCCGACAACAAGGTCGTCGCCAACTCGCTCCGATGACGTTTTTGTTTTGCCATCTTTTGTAAAAGCGAATTTTGCTTCATTCCCATCGACCTCAAGAATGCCGACAGTGCCAAGTTGCTTTTGCTCCTGAAGATATGAAAGCAAGCGCCACTGCCCGTCTGCTGTCTGCATCACCGTTTTTTCGACCGCTGCAGTGGTGCCACCGGCGAGTTCTGTAAAAGTATTGGTCATGATTCGTTTTGTACCGTCGAGCTCAAAGGTGCTGACGTACTCAAACATCTTTTTTTCACGCTCTTTGAGGTCATGAATCGTAGCGGTGAAAAACGTGCCGGAAGTCGCCGCCACTGGTGCTGCAACTGTTTCAACCTTCGCAGGCTTGGCGATCGGCTTTTTAGCCTTTGCAGCAGCAGCATCAGCTTGAGAAATGAAGACCGAAAGAGCCAGAATTGTAATTGTAGCGAAAACCGACAGGTGCTTCACGAGATGCAGGCTCCTTTTTGAGGTTTCAGACCTAAACTTCCGGGCAGACAGTTCATCATGAAAGGGCTGCCTTGCGTCAGTCAACGTCGCATGCTACCGATGTGGCCAAATGGCAGACGAAACTCCCCAAACTCTTCGCATTTCTAAACTGATGGCCGATCGCGGCCTTTGCTCACGTCGCGAGGCCGATGTTTGGATCGAGCGCGGCTGGGTCAAAGTGAATGGCCAAATCGCGAAGCTTGGCGAACGAGCCGAGCCCGGTGCCACCATTGAGATCGCAAAGGAAGCGCGCCGTGATCGCGAAGCCAAAGTCACCATCATCATGAATAAACCAATCGGCTATGTCTCTGGACAACCAGAACCTGGCTACGAGCCTGCCGTTCGACTCATCACTCACGAGAACCAGTACTTTGAGCGAGGTGATTCTAAACTTCAGCGTGAACACCTTGATAAGCTTGCGCCCGCAGGTCGACTCG
>JAEUWE010000202.1 GCA_016791465.1 Pseudobdellovibrionaceae bacterium | reverse complement strand
TGGTTGCCGATATGCGTTCAATCCCCGTCATGCAAGAGCTCGGCGCCCCGGTCTGCTTTGATGCCACTCACGTGATTCGCCTCTACGGCATCTCGTCGGCAGACCCCGCCGGTGGTGAACCGCGCTTCGTCCCGCATCTTACACTTGCCGCTGTCGCCGCAGGTTGCGACGCCCTCTTTATTGAGACTCACCCTGACCCGATGAGTGCAAAGTGCGATGCAGCCTCGCAACTCAACCTGAAGCATTGGGAAAGCATGGTTCGCATGGCCATCCGTGTGCGCGAAGCCATCAAAACACCAGAGAGCGTCGGACTCTTCCAGGCCTAATGCGCTCCAAACTCTTCGTTCGCTACGTCTTGGCGGAGATGATCCCGACGTTTCTTCTCGGGGTCTTTGTCTTCGTCTTCATCTTACTGATGTTCCAAGCCCTGCGACTGACAGAGTTTGTACTTGTCCACGGCGTCAAGCTGTCAACGGTCCTTCAGATGATGGGCTATCTCTCGACAAGCTTCTTGCCGATATTATTCCCGATGAGTTTGATCTTCACGGTCATTCTCACCTATGGCCGCCTGAGCTCTGACTCTGAGGTCGTCGCTCTAAGAGCTGCAGGCCTCTCAATGGTTTCAATTTCAGCACCCGCTGTTCTACTGAGTATTCTCGTCTCAACTCTCAGTCTTCAAACTTCGTTTCATATCGCGCCCTGGGGCAATCGCCAGTTCGAAGTTCTGGTCTCGAAGCTCGGCTCAATGAAGCCCGGGGTAACAATCAAAGAGGGCACTTTCTCTGAAGGCTTTTTCGATCTTGTGGTCTACGCCAACCGCGTCGACAACAAACTTGGAACACTCGAAGATGTCTTCATCTATGACGAGAGAAAAAACGAAGCCCCGATCACTGTGATCGCCAAGCAAGGACGACTCGTCCAAGACCCCGATCGACCGGGGCACTCAGCGTCGCTCGAACTCACCCATGGCAGCATCCATCGCACAACGAACAATCGCCATACGAAAATTGACTTTTCGACATATGATATTCAGCTCTTCGATCCGGTTAGCGAAAACGTGCACTCCAAATCGCCACCTTCGCTGACGATTTCTGAATTGATGACGCTCCTTCAGTCGAAGTCACAAGACATGACGAAAGAAAAACGAATCGAACTTGAAACTGAGTTTCATAAACGAATCGCCATTGGCCTTGCCTGCATGGTTTTTGGCATTATCGGAGTTGCGCTTGGCACCGTTACCAATCGCCGAAATGTCAAAGCCGGCGGCGCCGTACTTTCCATTGGCATCATCGTCACTTATTGGATTCTCTATGTAACCAGCGAGAGCCTTGCCCGCAGTGGTCAGCTCCCCCCTTGGTTTGCAATGTGGCTTGCGAACTTTCTATTCTCAATCGCTGGCATCTTCTTGATTCGGCGAGTTTGGAACGGATGATCTCAAGCTCCGCGTATGCCGTGCGCAGGCCTCGCGCGAGAGCGCCGAAAGTAAATCGGCTGCATTTCGTACGGGGAGCGCCGCACTCTGTGTTAACAGCTCAAGGCCAAGCTCTCCACGCGGATCGCCGGGAAACCATGGCACCACAGCGACGGCTCGCCCCAACTCCTGCGCATGTCTGGCGGTAATCGCTGTTCCACTTTTCAATTGCGCTTCAACCACCAAGACAACATCGGCAAAAGCGGCAAGCAGTCGATTTCGTTTTTCAAAATGACTCCGCCGAATCATCTGTTCGGGCTCGTACTCCGAAACAAAGGCCCCACCCTTGGCCCTCACCTCCTCATTTGCGTCACGCCAATGCGCGGGATACGGATTCTTGAGTCCCGAGGGAAGCACCACTACCGTCGGCTCACCGGCCGCCAGCGCGATTCGATGCGCGCAATCGTCAACACCAGCCGCTCCACCACTGACGATAAGAGCGAAACGACTCACCTCGGCGAGATGACGTCGCATCCATGCCTCCGCCATAATAGAACAGTCGCGACTACCCACAACAGCCAAAACCGGCCGTTCCTCAAGCGCCTTTAGAACGCCGTCGACATACAGAACAGCCGGTGGATTGACCAGATCTTTGAGTGCAGCTGGATATTGCGGTTCGAGAAGATGAACTTGGCGCATGAAAAAGTCCCTTCGTAAAAAAAGGGACTTTCCTTCAAAAAAGAAGCCTCAATGAATAGCTCGACATCTCTTCGTCGACCGCGAATGCGGCCGTTACTCGGAACGTACGCTCTCTGCGGGAGCTTGAACCACCTTGGGTGCCGCCACTTTAAAGTCCGGAAGACGAGTTGGGAACTCGCCACCGGTGCGATCTCCGATTCGAATCTCTTCCGTCGCGAGGACCACAATCGCCGAAACCACTCGCCCGTAAACGGCAAACACTTTGATAATTCCGATCGGCGTCAACTGATCCGGTGCGACTGTCTTTCGACGTTCACCGCGCCGAGCCTGAACAGCAAAGACATCTCCCACTTGAACATCGACACTGCCACGATCAAGAAACACAATCGATTCATCGCCAAAGTGACGACGATCCTCAGCCAAAGCTCCGGCAGCAATCGTGAGTTGGCTCGCGTTGCGACGCCCACGCGGCGTCACCGGAACACGCGGTGGAACGCCAGCGAGAATTTGACTGCCAACGCGGACCGGGTTGACCGCATAGGTCACTTGGCCGCGATAAAGACGTGAAGGCTCATCAATCAACTCGCGGACCTCAACAATTCCGCCAATCTCGTAAGCGAGACCGATCTTACCCGTCGCGGAAGATGAAACGCTGTATTTTTCTTGAACCGTGTAGACTTTGGTTCCTATCGTCAAAGGCTCATTGGCTCGAATAAAAACATTTTGCCCAATCGAGGCCGTATTGCCTCCAACATCAACCTCTTCAAGAGTACCAAGCGGTTCAGCGGCTTTTTCCATCGCGATGTAGCCCGGCACAATTGCGCCAACCTCTTTTTCAGCGCGCGAAGCGCGCCGCTTAATCTCAACCGTCTTATCAACGACACGCGGACGATAGACCTCAAATGATGGCGGAAGATTGGACATCGGTTTTGGGCGAACTTCAGATGGCGGCAATTGCGGGCGAGGTACAAGCTCAGACTGCTCAATCACGACCCCAGCATCAAGATCGGACTGCGAAATCTTCCCTTCCATATCTTCTTCAAAATATGGAGACTCGCCGACATGAGCACCTCGCTCTTCTTTCACTCTTGAGCCCGACGCGGCAGCGACGACCGCCGCCGGAGCCTGATCCGCCGGTACTTCCTTAATCGCCGGAACAACATCCACTTTATCAAAAGCCTTGTTCGCTTCGATTGTCAGCTTATCTGGCTCCGCCTTCTGCGACGCAGACCCCGCGCCTCCCAGCACAAACTCCGAACTCG
Source organism: Pseudobdellovibrionaceae bacterium (assembly GCA_016791465.1). Taxonomy (GTDB): domain Bacteria; phylum Bdellovibrionota; class Bdellovibrionia; order Bdellovibrionales; family JAMPXM01. Next base: position 717 of record JAEUWE010000202.1, on the reverse strand, counting down.
AAGAGTTGGCCGCCGTCGCGTCGACGACATGCAATTCAGGAGCATCCGATTCGCTGCCACCGATGAATCGAAGCGCTTGTCCCTTTTCAATGCGATGGGGATTATGAATTTCAGGGTTTTCCGCCCAAAGCTTTGACCAATAAAATCCATCGCCAAAAAGCGTATGGCTCAAGTCCCAAAGCGTGTCGCCCGTTTGCACCGAATAGGATTCCTGCGCCTTTGCTCCGATCAACTCAGACCAACGCTCCGAACTGACAGGCTCAGAGTGACCGGCATAAATTTCGGCCAGGCGCTTTTCAAAGTCCGCGTTGGGCTCGTCCGACGCTGGCGCAAGCTCAGTTGCGGAAAGCGGCTGCGGTTCCTCCCTCTTCGTCGCCGGCTTTGATGGCGATGCTTGAGGCGTATCGATGAGATCATCAATTGACGGAAGCGGCTCCTCATTTTCCTCACCCGCCGAAAGCGCATCCAGCTCTGCATCCAGCGTGTCATCAAACCCCTGAGCCCTGGCTAACCCCATCGACATCGCACCGCCGACGGCCAACACACCTGTAATCAGAATGATCGCCGTTATGTTTTTCACAAATTTTTCCTTTTTAGCGGAGTTGCCAGTTCACGTGAGGCGCGCTTGGCCTCTACGCTCTTCGGATAAAGAGTTACAATCGATTTAAACTGTCGACGGGCAGCTTCGGGGTCTCGCGACTTCATGAAAAGCGCCGT
>JAEUWE010000196.1 GCA_016791465.1 Pseudobdellovibrionaceae bacterium | reverse complement strand
TGGACAACCAACAGCCTTGGCTTGCGGGCTCAGGAGCCGAATCTCAATCTTCGAGAGTCAATGTATACAGTGCTCTACTTGGGCTGGGCAGATCCACGGATTGACCAGGGAGCAAACTCTGCTCTGATGCCGTCATTTTTGGAGAAGCATTTAAACTCTGCCGGCTTGCATCGAAAGCCCATTCGGGTCATTGATGGATCTGGACCGAGTACGGGCGGAATACCACAGCTCAAGTCCATATTAAAACTCGTGAGAACCTATCGCCCACAGATGGTCGTCTATCTGTTTGTGCCGCAGTCTGAACACATTCAATATGCCGCTCTCGAGCGATACGGCGCTGCAGAGTCCCCGGTTGAGGTGGAGCGTGATCTCATCCGATTGAGCTGGGCCGCGAAGATGGATCGGGATCCAGTGGCGACGATATTGAGACCAACGATGTCCGATTTACGTGAGCTAGCACGAGCGGTGGGGCAAGAGAATGCAAAGTTGTTTGTGGTGTGGCCAGGGACTGGACTTGCATTCGCGGCATGGAACTTACGATTGCCGGTGACAGTTGAAAGTCTTGTCCTGCAGTTTGTAGGCGCATTAAAGATCATAGTCGGCTCGAGTGCAGAGCGGATTAGGCTTCTTTTGAGTGAGCATCAGATTCAATACTTTGAGGCACCTGATCTTGGCGTCCTATTTGGGCGTCGGATGGCGTTCTCAGAATCGGAACAAGTTGAACGCTCGGCGCGTGTTGCAAAAAGGATAGGGGAAATCATTGTTCACGAGAATGGGCGGCTGGGCAGGTGACGCTCTCTATTGATTAAGACAGTGTCGAATCTCCGCGAGATAGGAGTCTTCAATTTGCTCTGCGCCATCAGCGATCATATGTGTGGGATCGATAAAGTAAGAACTGGGCAATGTTCGAGGTATCAACGAGAATGATACGTTCACTCGTGTCGAGAGCATTTCAAGAATATGTGCTTCGTGACTTTTCGTCCAGCTCTTGACGTCAGGTGTGTTGAAATCTTCGGACAGCGGTGTTGAGAGAATCAGAACATGCGTTTTAAGATCGGCAAGTTTTTTGAAGACTAAATCGATGAGTGGCTCTGTCTGATATGGTTTCTTTAAATAGTCATGAAATCCTGGAGCAACGTGGAACCGATAGGATCGTGGAAATGAGAAAGAACCATTTTCATTGAAGGCCTGATCAAAAAAGCGTGCTGACGTCGCCGTACCTCGCGAATTGAAAATAGCATTTCTTAAAAGATGAAGACTGAATCCATTGAGTAGAATGCGTTCTGCCACTTTGAGTTTATATTGAATGGGGCCATATGCAGTTGAAGGAAAGTCGCCCGCCTTTTGGCTCCACTCGTAAAGCGCTAAAAGTTCGTCGTATGAAAACAGATTGGGATCCACCATCATTTCCCAGAATGTTTCGCCGTAGTGTTGTCGGGCGGCCCCATAACTTGTCATAACAACGATGCATCGAGGCAACGGGTTCTTGTCGAGAAAGCGCAGAAGCAGCGTATAGCTATTTGCCAATGTCCCATAGCTAACCGCGAGCGACAGCACGGAGCCTGAGTGGGATGAGTCGTTGAGTTTTTTTTCGATGCGAGACGCTATTAGAGATCGGCTTGCAGTCGAGTCGCCAAGAATGATGACATCAGTTGGTTTTTGATGCCGCGTGCGATCTTGCAAAAGGCGAATCTGCGCTCTCAGGGTCTGAGTTGGCAAACGATCGCTTAGCTGCACTAGGCGGGGACCGATGAAATGTGCTGCCACCAGAAGTGCAATTAGGCAAAGGGCAAGCGCGCAGGCAAAGTGGGTCCAGGCCAGCATTTCGCTGGAATTTCTCCGAGGCATGAGCTGACGGTAGTTTGATGGGAATTCAAACACAATAGAATTTGGGCTGGATGACTTTTCAGTTGCTCCAATTTTAACACCCACCCTAAGCTGCTAGCAGTTTTCAGTTTAGAGGAACTATTTGGGTCTTCTTAAAATCGTCACTCTCAACAAATCCGACTTCTCTGCGTGTGAAAGACTGCGCTGTCATCCGGACAATCTTTCAAGCGGAGAGCTGCGCCAGATAAGATCCGGCGGATTCTTCGACTACTACAGCTTGATATCGGATGCACATCACCACTGGGGAGTGGCTGACGGATCGGCGTTATTGGGCATGGTATCGCTTGCGGTACTAAGAAGTTCGTCGCATACGATCGTTCTGATGACCGATTTTTTCTCGCAGCCAGAAAGCCGACAGCGTTTGGTTTCGCGAAAAATTATTGAACGAGTTCACGAGTTTGTGGAGACATTGCCTGGTCCGGTTGTGCTTCTGGCGATAGAGAGCCAGTATCGACTTCTTGACTCGCTACTTCCGATCGCAAAGAGATTTGGCTTTATATTCAAGGCAGAACAGATTCTTCAGAGTGTTGCGGTTTCGTGTGCGTCGGTAGCGAGCAGCTCGGCCATAGAAGGGCTGACAAGTGAAAGGCTATCGGAGTCGCCAGAGTCAGTACGGCGAATCCTAGCGGGGATATTCAAGACCGACCTGAGCTGGCCTCCAGAGTCCGACTTGCTGGAGAGGATAGTTAGAATCGATCCCGATGCTCGTCTCATTTCAATCGACAGCGACATGAAAGCGGCGGCGATTCTCTACTCGGAGTCTGCGTATCGATCCTATGAAGGGCATACACATATGAACATCATCGCTTCGGATGAGAGGCTTCTTTCGGCAGGGGCAGAGTGGGCGGAGCATAGGGGCTGCGACTGGCTGCTGATGAGAGAGCCCTTTCCGTGCCTCTCTCGCCATTCGTGGCCAGGGCGTCTTAACTTTAACAATCGGCTTTTGGTTGGCTATCGCGAACAAGATGGAGATAGAACTGACTCCATCGGAATAGCGCACCTTTTCCAAGGTATGACATTGTGAAAGTTCTTACGGGGATGTCGCCCGCCTCGACTTTTTGCGAGCAGAGCTTCGACTGAATTCGTTGAGCACAAGTTTGAGCCGGAGATTGTCGCGCTGCGAATTTATCTTCAAACAGCGGTAGGATCCATCGGGTTGGTCTCGTTTTGAGACAGCATGACCTGGGGGTGGAGTGCAGAAGTTTTCTATTGCGTGAGTCGGCGTACGAGCCTAAAATTTGAAGTGATATTCAATCATTGAGTATGACCCATAGACGGGAGCGCCGATGCGTTTAAATGTCGTTTTAGCGATGTCAGTTACGATGATTTTGTCGATGGGTCTGTCGACTCGAGCGGAAGAAGTGACGCCGCCGTCTGCAACAAAAGCAAAGCACACAATTCGCTGGTTGCTGGCGCATGAACCGGCTCGAGTCTTTTTGCGCGCCGCGAAGCAGTTCAAAGAAGAGATTGAGCGCGAGACAAAGGGTGAGATCGCCGTTGAGGTTCTGACGGTGTCCGAGTATCTCGCAAAGTACAAAACGCCAGATTCTTACAAGAAGGGTCGTTTGCTTGATGATGTGGCGTTGCTGCGCGATGGCCGAATCGAGATGACGCAAACCTATACCACTGAGCTCGGTCATCTTAATCCAAAGCTCTGGGTTTTGGATTTGCCATTCTTATTTCGCAGCCATGATCATGCGAAGACGGTATTAGATGGAGAGATCGGCAAAGGTATTCTTGCTGGTCTTGATAAAAACAATGTTCATGGTCTCGCCTTTACATACAGCGGTGGCTATCGTGTGCTGGCGTCAAAAGACCGCCCAATCAATTCGGTTGAAAGTATTAAGGGTTTAACGGTACGGATTTCACGCAGTCCTGTTGCGAAAGCGACGTTTGAAACATTGGGTGCAAAAGTTGTTGGAATGGACCATGACCTCGCCATTCAGAACATCGGCTCACAAAATGGAATCACTGCTGCTGAGACGACTTTTGCTCGGTACGATGACAATACGAAGAAGATGGCGCCAATTCTCAACGATACCCAACACAGCTTGTTTCTCACTTCGATGGTCGTGAACAAGGGCTTCTTTGATGCGCTTCCTGCAAATCTACAAAAGGCTATTGCCACAGCAACAAAGAACGCGGCTGCTACGGAGCGCTCAGACTCATTGGCTGATGAGGCAGACTTAAGAAAGAACTACGGTGTCCAGGGGTTGCAGCTGGTTTCGATGCCGGCGGCCGAGAAAGAGAAAATGAAGAAACTTGTAGCGCCAGTTTACAAGAAGTTCACGCCGATGTTTGGTGCCAGCCTTATCGCGGACATTCAAAAAGCTCAGTAAGAAACAGTTTTCATTTGAGTATGGCTGACCGATATCAACGGTTGGCCATTTTATTTTCCAGTGTGGAATATGGCGGACAAGCAACAGCAGCAGAAGTCCTTGGCGCAAATAGTGAAACTTGCATTTCCTGGGGTTGCTGACGATGAGATTGTTCGTCTTCAACGTGGAGTTTCGCCCTGGGACTCGATGGGACATGTCGTTCTTATTGAGATGATCGAACGAGAGACATCCGTTCGCGTCGACATCGGATTTTCTATTCGCGTAAGGGACTGGGAGTCGCTACGGGCGGAGATGGACGAGCGATGCAGGCGTTGATCGCTGGCAATTGACTCTGAAGAAATTCTCGATCGCCATTTGGTCCGAGGTGAGTAGAGTTTTGAAAAGCGATGTCCTTAAGCCAGGGCTCCTGCAGGCTCAATATGATGTTAGGGAACTTTGCCGCGGTCTTTGTCATGTGACTTTTGAATCGGGAGAACCATTCTTCACTTTTCTTGTTGCGAATGCGCTCAGAGATCGGCGGATTCATAATAAGGAGATTGGTGCCTTTGATACTGGCGAGCTGCGCGATCGCGTAATCCGCTACTGGATCGACGACAAAATCTTCGAAGAGATGATCCTGATAGGAGGTCGGGCCGGGCGGCGGTTTCCCGACACCTGTTTGCCATGGCATTGACCCGTTGCTGCGACGGGCGCGTCGATAGTGTTGGCGGGCTTCCGTTGAGGCGTAAGGTTTAAAAATCAGATCTGAAACTGTCCGCCAGTCAAAGAGGTTGAAGACGGTTTCCATCGCGACTCTTAGGCGATAGTGCGGATAGGAAAAGTCGCGGGCCGGAAAAATGTGAGGACCAGACGAAAGCGCATAGAGCTCATCCAGTTCGTTTGAACTGTAAAAGTTCTGACCGACAAAGTGCGACCAGAATCTTTCTGGATAGTGACGGGCAGCCGCTCCGTATACCGAAATCAGCACGATGCATGGAGGTGGCTGATATCGCTTGAGATACCGGCGCAGTAAAAAATAGCTGTCGAGCGTGGTGCCGTTGTGGACGGCAAAGGAGCGGGCGGTGCCAGTAGTGCTATCGTCCAGCGGCAGCGCTTGCGACGCAGTTGAGTCGCCGACAACAATAAATGTTGTCGAGCGAGCGACATGGATGCGGCCATCAGCAACATCCGTAAGGTAGCGATGAAGTTGGAACTCGTAAGCCAAGGTTTTTGAGCTTAGAAAGGGACCGAGAATACGCGCAGTTAGGACTACGGCACAGAGAATCGAGACGATTCCGATAGTGAACACCAGCCGATGTTTTGTTTCACTGGCCAATTGGCGCATAGAGAAACCTCGTGTCGTTGCCCGGTGTTGCGAGTGCGAGAATTCCGATCAACAACAAGAGGATTTCGATCAGCGCAGGCAATCGGCGGCTATGGCGTTCCAATCGCTCGTAGCATTGCCAGGCGACCGCGAGGGCTGCGATCCAGCCGAGAGGGTTTTTGTCGACTCCATACCGAGTCAGAAATGCTGTGATATTGCCGAGCTGTATGAGAGTGGCGGACCAGGGCTCCGTTGCTGTAAAAAGGCTATTGGAAAATAGAGTCCAATCAATTTTAAGTAGCGCAGTCGGAAGAATAACGAAGCCAGTCAAGAGGAGCGGAGATAACACGAGATAAAGCCTCGGCCATTTCGTTAACAGATAAAGTGATAGAAGAACGCCAAAGCCTTTTAAAAGTCCCATGACTAAAAAGTCGGTACGAAAGCCGTGCCATAGGCCGAGAAACGAGAACGAAATGACAACGGCAAGCGCAATGGCCGTCGACCGAGGGATTCGGCGCAGAGGCGCTGTGCTTACAAGCGGGTAGTACACGTAGTCCTGTATCCACGATGTTAGAGTGACGTGCCAACGGCGCCAGAACTCGAGAACAGAAAATGTTTGAAAAGGAAGATTGAAGTTTTCCGGTAGTTTAAACCCAAAAAGAAGAGCAATTCCGCGTGCCCAATCAGTGTGCCCAGAGATATCGGCCCAGATCGCAAATCTAAGGCCCGCAGCAAATACGAGAAGTAGCGGCAAATTTGTTAGGGCATTGAGAGAAACGGCCTCGTTGGCAATCATGTAAAATGGCGCCGCGAACACCAGGCGTTTGAATAAACCGCGAGCGAGAAGTCGAAGGCTTTCGATCCCATCATTGATGTGAAAGGGCTTTCGCGTGCGCATTTGCTCATGCAGTGCGGGCCACCTTATTATAGGTCCAGTGATCAGCGTCGGGAAAAAAAGACCAAAGGTATACCACTCGCCTCGAGTCATATCGGATGGCTTGTCGGAGAACCAGAGATGCAGGAATCCGCCGACAAGCTGCAGTGAGAAAAAGGCAAATATCGCTGCAGAGCCAAGCGATAACGACGCAGCCTCGCCTGCCAAAAGCGCGATAAAAGGTAAAAGCCCGATAATGATGCCGATGGCAGTCCAGCCGCCGAATCGTGTGGACCTTGACTGTGGAGGTTTCCACTTGAGCAGCCTAAAGAGGCCCTCCAGGCACAACAGCATGATCAGCGTGTACTTGCCGACGAGCCAAGTTGCCAAGAGGGCGCTCGCAACGGCGAGAACAGTGTTGCGTCGATCTGAACGACAAAAAATGAGTATCCCCGAAAGGACAAGGCTTGCGCAGAAGATGGTCCAGCTCATCGCAGGATTCATACGAGTCCTCGTTGGGGTTCAGAGGCGACTTCGGCAAGGAAACCGAACAACCCAAAAAGCAAAAGCCCCGAACAGCTGAGTAGATAAAAGACGGAATAAAGATCGACTATTTTAAATTGGTCCCAACTCGTCCACATCAAAACGCCCAGACCATAACGGGTTGCCATCATCTCGCTCACGATGAGCAGTACGATACTATAAGAGACTCCGAGCTTGAGTCCATTGAGAACCTCCGGCACGAGTCCAGGCAGGACGACTTTACTGAGAAGCTGGCGTCGAGAAAGTCCGAGTACCCGTGCGAGTTCGAGGTATCCGGCTTGTCGAAGTCGGGTTAGGCCGGAGTCGAGAGTTGTGAGCAAGAGCGTCGCACAGCCGAGTGCAATGAGAACGATATGTGACAGATTGTTCAGACCGATCAGTAAGAACAAAAAAGGCAACAGAGCCGACTTGGGCAAAGGGTAGAGCAGCGCCGTAATCCCATTCATGAACTGTCGTGCGGTTGGACTGAGCGCGGCAGCAATCAATACTAAAAAAGAGGCGGCACATGCGAGTAGAACGCCGAGCGACAGTCGGAAAAAACTGGCTTCGAGATGCAGGCGAAAGTCAGCGTTGAAGAGAAAAAGTTGACCGAGATTCTCTAGAACAACGGTCGGCGCAGGAAAGAAGCGAGTATCAACAAGGTGGCCACGGGTCGCGACCTCAAGTGCCAAACCGACTAAGCAAAGTACGGATAATCCCGCAAACGGGCCCGTTATCGGGTTAAAGGTTCTGTTTTTTTGCATGACTTGTCTTCAAATGTGACGACTTGATTGCATGCTCAATCTCAACCCATAGATTTCGGTATGTCAGCAATGATGCAGGGTCCATTGTTGAAATCTGACGTGGGCGTGGGAGAGGATTGACGATATCGAGTGTGAATTCTTGGCCATACGGCCCGAAGATGGCAATGCGATCCGCAACCCGTATCGCCTCATCAATATCGTGGGTGACATAGACAACAGTCTTTGCCATTCGCTGCCAAAGTGTTGTCACCAACTCGATGAGCTGGTCTCGAGTGACAATGTCGAGACCTGTAAAAGGCTCGTCGAGCAGAACCGTCGAACCATTGTTGAGAAAGGCTCGAAGTACGGTCACGCGACGTCGCATTCCTGAGCTGATGGTGTGCGGCTTCATCTCTTCAATGCCCGCTAGACCGACTTGCGCCAATAGCTTTTCAATTTCTGCTTTTGGCTGCGTGCTCGCCAATTCAAGATTCTCGAGAACCGACAGCCAGGGGAAAAGTGGTGCATTTTGCTGACAGTAGCCCACGGCATTAAGGTCTGAGATGGTCCCCGATGTCGGCGTGTATTCGCCGACGAGAGTTTTCAGCAGCGTCGACTTGCCGAGGCCGCTCGGCCCCATGAGCGCCAAACATTGACCCGCGGGAATACTGAGATTCACCCGGTCGAGAATGGTGTGGCCCCCAAGCGAGACCCTCAGGTCCTTAATTTCAATCACTTCTTTGCAGCCCCCAGTGTCCTTACAGCTTCTTCGACAAAACGATTGTCGACAATAGCTTCCCACGCTGGCGCCGATTTAATATAGCCCTGGTTCAAATAATATTCGGCATCTTGTTTGAGTGACGCAATATTGAGCCTGCCATCTTGATCCAATCCGGATGGCGTCATTTTGCTGTAGAGCTCTTTGTCCTTGAGAGATGTCCATTTCATAAGAATCGCCACAATCTCTTCGCGCTCGCTGGCTTTGGCTCCAGGAGAGAACGCGGCATTGTAGGCTCGGCAGCCGCGGATGTAGGCGCGCATAAACTTAACCGCGGCCTCATGTCTGTCCTTGATGAAAGACGGCGAATAGAAAACTCCAGCGGATTGTTGGCCCGGGTATACGGCATAGACACCGGTGACGGCCTTTGCGATCCCTTCTTGTTCTGCCATCGTAACGAACGGCTCCACCTGAACGACGGCGTCAATTGTCTTTGTGGCAAGAGCCTTGTTCGAATCCGAATACGACATTTTGATAAACTCAACATCGGACGGTTTGAGCCCGCCATTCTTGAGCAGCACTGCCGCTGCTGCTTCTTGTGAGGTTCCGCCGA
>JAEUWE010000185.1 GCA_016791465.1 Pseudobdellovibrionaceae bacterium | reverse complement strand
ATGAAGAATCCGTCGCAAAATATTCGGAAGTAAAAAACAAACACCCCTACAGTCGATTTGCAGTGATGTCAGAACTTAAAATTGCCGATGTTCAGTTTAAACGCGAAGCCTTCATCGAAGCACAGTTCGCCTATCAGACCTTCAAAGATCTTCACCCCAAGCATCCGCAGATTGACTACGTCACTTTCCGGCTTGGACTTTCTTATTTCAACCAACTGCCATCGACCACCGACCGCGATCTGAGCCTGGCCGACAAGGCCATTCTCTATTTCGATGAAGTCCTCACTTCATACGGTCAGTCGTCATACGCCACAGAGGCCAGGACAAAGAAGGCCGAAGCCCTGAAGATGCTTGCCGAGAAAGAGCTCTACATCGCGAACTTCTACATGATGAAGAAGCAGTACGACAGCGCGCTTGGCCGCTTCGAGGGTTTGCTGAAAACCTATTCCGGCACCGGCGTTGAGCCGGCCGCCCTCTATGGCGCCGCCGTTGCAGCCAACGCTTCAGGTGAACGCGAAAAAATAGTTCGCTACGTTCGCACTCTGTTAAAACAGTACCCAGAGTCCTCAGAAGCAGACAAAGCACGAAGTGAGTTCAGTCATGTTCGGTAAAAGATCAGATCATTCAAGCAGCATGGACACGCGGTCGCGCACAGATCTACTCGACACCGCACGCTCTTTTTTTCGCGACAACATCTACAACCGCACCGAACCGATCCTCCAGCAGCTGGCTGTCGGTGGACAAGGATCCCCCGCGGAGCAAGCAGAAGTCTGGCACATGCTCGCCGTTATCCTTTACGATCGCGGTCGCTTCACGAAGGCCATTAAAACTTTTCGCAAGGCGCTCGAGATCGACCCCACTTTTACAGACGCAAGCGTTGGTCTCTCAATCATACTCAACGACCTCGGTCGCTACGAAGAGGGTCGCAAGGTTTTCCTCGATGCCCAGGCGGCACTCGACAAAAAAAACTTCGACCAAGATTCCGTTCTCAAAGAGCGACTGGCTTCGAAGCACTACGAACTTGCAGACATGTATGCATCCCATAAAAAGTGGGACGACGCGATCGAACAATATCGCCAGGCGCTGCAGATTCTTCCACGCAAAGTCGAGATCAGGCTCAAAGTCGTGGACGCCTATCTCGGCAAAGGCGAAATCGGCATCGCTTTCAAAGAGATCCGCCACCTCGTCACCGAGCAGCCCAGCAATGCCGCTGCTCGATTGAAGTTTGGTTTGATGCTCTTTCAAGCAAAAAGAGTCGCCGATGCGATCGACCAATGGGAAACTGTTCTCCTCCGTGACCCCGACCATCCTCAGGCAAAAGAGTACCTGCGAATGGCGCGCGAAGCGGATGAGACTTTGATGGAGCTCTAATTTATGGCCAGCAACAAGAAGCCCAGTTCAAATCGCGGTCAGTTGAAAGACGAAATGATCGCATTCCTGACTTCAAAAGATATCGCCGCACTGGTTGAGAAGCTCGCCCGTGAAATCGAAGCCGACTATAAGGGCAAAGACCTCATCTTTATTTGTCCACTTAAAGGCAGCTGCCTCTTCCTTGCCGACCTCGTCCGCAAAATCGACCGCCCTCTCCAGGTCGACTTCGTCCAACTTGGAGCCGTCGAAAAGGGGGGCGCGATTCGTATGCTCAAGGATATTTCCGTCAATATCGCCGGCAAGCATGTGGTCATTGTTGAGGAAATCATCGACACCGGCCGCACGCTCGACTTCCTCCGCCAACGCCTGCTGGCTTCGGCGCCGGCTTCACTGAAAATTCTTACCCTTCTCGACAAGCCCGCGCGCCGCGAACTCCAGTTAAAGCCGGATTACACCGGACAAAGCATCGAAGACCGTTACATGGTCGGCTATGGAATGGATTCGGAAGAAATTGGCCGGAACTACTCCGAGATTTTCTACTTCAAGCAGTAGACGTCGACAGTCGGCATGACGCACCGCTTTCTGGGCGTCCAAGGTGCTCGGCCCGTGAAGCACGGACCGCTACCGCACTAGTGAAGTGCGACGTTCGCTAGAAAAAACAGAACGACTGTTGAAACAACAATGAAAACTGTGGTGGTTGTCAGCATTGGCCCCAAAAAAGCGCGATTTCTCGCGCTCGTCAAATATTATGTTCAGTTAACGATCTCGCCGACGAGGTCGTAATCATGACTCTCGGTGATTCGAACATTCACGATCTCGCCCACTGCGGCTGTGCCGTCGTTGATCAACACAACGCCATCGATCTCCGGCGCCTGTTGCGACATCCGTCCCTGCAAAAGAAGCTCGGTCTCATCGCTCAAGCCTTCGACCAAAACCGGAACTGTTTTTCCGATGAAGGCCTGATGCTTCTCGCGCGAAATCTCCAATTGTAGCTCCATCAGCTCGTCGTGACGACGCTGTTTCGTCTCCTCGTCGATCTGGCCATCCATTTTTCCACCGGCCGTGTTGTCCTCCGGCGAGTACTGGAAGCAACCAACTCGATCAAAGCGCTGTTCGCGCACGAACTCGAGAAGCTCCTGGAAGTCTTCTTCCGTTTCACCCGGAAAACCAACGATGAACTGAGTGCGAATCACTGCCTCTGGAATCTCCGAGCGAATTCGCGCCAGACGCTCCGTGATTTCTTCTCGAGTCATCTTGCGATTCATCGATTTCAAAACACGATTCGAGACGTGCTGAAGAGGCATATCGAAATATTTGACCAAGTTCGGCCGTGTCTTGATGACCTCAATCATTTCGTCGGTAATTCCATCCGGATAGAGATACAGAAGACGAATCCACTGCAACCCCTTCACGTCTGAAATCTGTCGAAGGAGCTCTTCCGGGCGCTCAATTGCGGCGTCGTCTTTACGGCGCAGATCCCAGCCGTAGTCTGTGAAGTCATGCGAAATGATGTTGATCTCTTTCACGCCGCCCGCAGCCAAAAGCTTTGCCTCGCTGACGATCGACGCCAGCTTTCGCGATTGAAGGTTGCCGCGAATTTTCGGAATGGCGCAGAATGCACAGCGCTTCAAGCAACCTTCCGAGATTTTTAAATAAGCACGATACGCCGGTCCTGAGTTTACTCGGGGTGTATCCTCTTGCTGAAGATACGTCGGCAGATTGAAGTAGCGCTTCTCTGTTGATCCCTCTTCACGCGCCTTCAAAATTTCAGCAATCTTTTGAAATTCGCCTGAACCGACAAAGAGGTCGGCCTCCGGCAAACCCTCAACGAGATCCTCTTTATAGCGCTGAGTCAGGCAGCCAGCGACAACCAAGTTCTTCGCTTTACCTGTTTCTTTGTAACCGGCCATTTCGAGAACTTTTTGAATCGATTCTTTTTTCGCGTCCTCAATAAAGCCACAGGTGTTAACAACGATCGTCTCCGCTTCCTCGGGGGCATCCGTCACCACGTAACCCTGTTTCATCATCTGGCCGAGCATGATCTCGCTATCGACGAGGTTCTTCGGGCACCCCAGAGATACAAAGTGAACTTTCTTAAGGCCGTCGACAGACGAGGGCGCAACAGTGGGAGTTTTCGACATTTTTCTTCCTTAAGAACGCATGTTTATAAATTGAAGAGGCAGACCAAAGCGCTGGGCTTTGACGTAGGTGATCGTCGATTGGAGCTCATCGATGCTCTTTGAGGTAATGCGAAGCTGATCATCGATGATTTGAGACTGAACCTTCAGTTTCGAATCTTTGATCGACTTCACGATCTCTTTGGCTTTTTCTTTATCAATTCCTTGGATCAGCGTGCCCGACTGCTTGAGCATCATGCCACCAATGGGTTCAATCTTATCAAATTTGACGCTGGAGATCTCAACACCGCGTTTGTGCAGTTTTCCCTGTAGAATATCGCGAACTGCATTCATTTTCATCTCATCGTTCGCCTTGAGAACGATTGTCTTCTTATCCCAAATAATTTCGCAGTTGCCACCCTTGAGGTCATAACGATGTTGAACCTCTTTGATGGCAGTGTTGACGGCGTTGTCGATCTCCTGAAGGTTCACTTCCGAGACGATATCAAAAGACGGCATGCTCACTTCTCCTCACAAGTCCTTAGACGCCAACAGGCATCACGTCGGCATTCTTGGGAGGAGTGAACTCAAACTCTTTGTCCGCTGGCGACTTTTTTTCGATCACGACATTCTTGAGAAGGTATGTCGTCTCGTTGTCTTGAAAATCCCAAATCTTCATCTCACCAACTGCCCATTGTGAAGCGTCGGTAAAATTCAGTTTTGAACCCTTCTTTAGCGGAACAAGAGAGAGAAGAGCTCGCTTGGCCTCAACCCAGTCCTGCTTGGGCTGCAGATAGTAGCTCATTTCTCCACCTTCGGCGAGAGCTACTCCAGATACTGTAAAAGACTTCAAAAATCCGTCTTTCGCCAGCAGCGCCAAAACGCCCTGACTGCCCGACTTCTTCGACTTAACCGGCCCGGTGACCACCTGAATTGCAGCGTCCTTCAATGTGACTGGGGGGTAGGTCGTCGCCCAAAATTTCTTACTGCCAACAATCAGGAGCTGTCTCTCGTCCGTTTCGGCTGTTTTTAAATCGATTCGCACCCTTCCCTTTGAAAGCAGAAGGCTCCCTTCCGCCTTTTTCTCTGTTCCAAGCAGGCCGATGAGGGTCTTCCGCGTGACCTGGGCACGAAGTTGCCCAGCCCCCACCATGCGCTTTTGATAGGCTTCAAGAAGGGCTTTTTGCTCCTTGGTCGCTGGAGCAATAGAGGGAACCGACGAGGCGCGTGCCGAAACCGCACAAGTACAAAATAAAAGGGCCGCAACAATCCAGTTCAACATAGCCCATTCTACAGTTGGCGCACCCGCCAAGCAACGGCCCATGCCTCAAAGCGCCGAGGTTTACCCAGCGCTGTCCAAACCCGGCTCGCCGTCCCTCCGGTCGCCACGACATCGTCGACAAACAGCCATGAGGCCTCCCGAGGAGCTTCACTCACAACCGACAGATGTCCGGTAAAAAGTCGCTCTTCACGCCCCTTCTCCTTTTGCCGCCGATCTGCGCCTTTCGACCGACAAACTCCTTTAAAATGCTCCAACTCTAGAACAGACGCGATCTCAGCCGCCAACGCTCCCGAGTGGTCCGGCTCCCAAAGACCAGATCGGCCCGGCGGATTCACGACGTGGGTGAAGCGACTCCCCTCGCGAAGAGCCGTCGCGACAAAACGGCCAGTCCAAGCACGAATCAGCTCTGTCGAGGGCCCACCTTTTGACGACAAAATCACCGATCGCAATCTCGAAGCCGATACGGCATCGGTCTCGTCCCATCGATAGAGCCCTCGCAAAAAAAACGGCAGCGCCTGATCGTCGACCCGCCACATCCCATTGGGACACCGCTGGCCCTCTAAGGCCAATGCGCAACTGGCACAGATCCGCGGCCCGCCCCGCCCACAACCCAAACATCGTCCAAAAATCCAATCCATTAGCATGGACGCAGACAATTCAACTATTACGCCCGCTGACAGATCACACGTTGTGGTACGGAAGATTCTTCTGAATCGAGATCGCACGATATATCTGCTCAAGCACGACGGCTTGTGCGACGTGGTGGTTGAGAACAAACCCCGAAAGAGAAATCGTCACGTCTGCGCGTGCGCGAAGGCGGTCATCAAAACCAAAGGCTCCGCCCACACAGAACACCAGGCGCGACTTGCCGCGATTGAACCAGCTTTCCATTTTTTTGGAGAACGGCACCGAACCCAGGGCCTCACCTCGCTCGTCAAATACGACAAGAAAGTCTGAATCCTTAATCCGCGAAAGCAGAAGATCGGTTTCGTTCTTCTTTTTAAGTTCAGAATTGGCGCGCTCATCGCGAGATGGCTTTAGTCGCACAACTTCGGATCGATGGTAGCGCTGAATTTTTTCAAGGTACTCGGCTTCAAAGTCTTGAAGCCAACTCACTCGATCAGCGCCGACAAAGAGAAACGTCAGAATCACAGCTTCAGCGGATCCTTGAGGCCAAGATCGCGCCCGTCCTTCCAGAGCTCTTCAAGACGATACTCCTGACGAACAAAATCGTAAAAGACGTGCACGATGAGCGATCCGTAATCCAACAACACCCAGCGGCCCTCGCCCATACCCTCAACGCTCTGTGGGAAGACGTTGAACTCATCTTTCACTGCATTGAGAACTGACTCAGCCAATGCCGACGCGTGGCGCGTGCTCGTACCCGAAGCCACAACCGCAAACTCCGAAGGAGCCGATGTCGGACGCAGATCGAATCCGCGGACGTTCAAACCTTTTTTGTTATAAAGGGCGTCACCGCAAAAACGAGCAAACTGCTCATAATCGCCAATACGAGGCCCAATCGGTCCATAGAGACCATGTTTTTTGATGAAGTCTTCAACTTCAATCGTCACAAATCGCTCAACAGAACGACCCGTGCGAATGCGGCGGCGAACATCGCTTGCCGACACGTCGACATCGCTCATCCGAACAAACTCGATATGACGACCTGTCGAGAGCTGCGCAAAGCCCTTCTCAAAGTCGGTGATGTAGGGACGCAAGCCTTCTGGAAAATCAGAAATCATCTGAGGAATCGGGTGCCCCATTCGCGAGACCACCACCACATTCGTCAGCTCAAGAAGTCGATCAATACGATGCCAGCGATCGAAATCATCGAACTGGTCCATGCCGATGATCAGATGGATTTCTGACGGATCGTGTTCTTTCGCAAAAGACTCCACTGTCGTGACCGTATATGAGAGTCCGCCCCGAGTGATTTCACGGTCATCAACGGAGACAAACTCCGCATCTGCAGCAAAGCCAATGCGACACATTTCAAGACGTTCGCTGTCTTTCGGCCCCTCGGTTCGCGGTTTGCGCGGATTCTGAGCCGCCGGAACAACAAAAATATGCTCTAGACTGAGGCGACTGCGAACAGTGCGCACGCATTGGATATGACCAACATGAAGCGGATTAAAGGTACCGCCGAAAATTCCAATACGACTCATTTCAAAACTCGCTTTCCAATTTCCGTCACAAGTTCACGAAGCCCGCGATGCGAGGCCGCTGAGATTGAAAGTGTGACAATCCCTTCGCGGGCAAAACGATCCTGCAAGATCGCTAAATCTTCTGGTGGCAAAACATCTATTTTGTTGAGCACGACAAGTTGCTCGCGCTCTGCCAGAGGGCGGAACCCCTCCTCCGCGGCCTTGGCGCGATCATACTCAACAAGCTCATGCATGATATCTCGATAGTCTTGAAGTGGATCGCGCCCCGCAGAGCCACTGGCATCGATCAAATGCACAAAAAGGTTCGTGCGCTCAATGTGACGAAGGAACTGCGTTCCGAGACCAATTCCCTTATGCGCACCGGGAACCAAACCGGGGATATCAGCGACCACAAACGAACGCTCATCGTGCGCTCGAACAACGCCAAGATTCGGCGCCAACGTCGTAAACGGATAGTCGGCAATCTTTGGCTTGGCTGCGGATATCGACGAGATCAACGTCGACTTGCCGGCGTTCGGATAACCGATCACGCCGACATCAGCGATAAGCTTCAATTCCAAGTGGACTTGCCGAAGGTCGCCCATCTCGCCTGGCTGGGCATTCTCTGGTGCCTGATTCACGCTGGTTCTGAAAAACCAGTTCCCCTTGCCGCCACGACCACCTTTGAGAAAAACCGTATCGCCAGGCTCTGAAAGATCGAGCAAAACCTCTTGAGTCTCTGCGTCTTTCACAACGGTTCCAGGTGGAACTTCCAAAATCAGATCTTTGCCGTCCGCACCGGTCATATTGCTAAAGCGTCCGGGGTGGCCATTTTCGGCCGAAAACTTCTTCTTAAAGCGATAGTCGATCAGAGTGTTGAGCTGGGGTTGAACTCGGAAAACAACATGGCCACCACGCCCGCCATCGCCGCCGTCGGGTCCACCTCGAGCCTCCATGGCCTCGCGCCGAAAGCTAACGGCGCCCGCTCCACCTTTTCCCGAGCTAACAGAAATAGAAACTTCGTCGACGAACTTCACGACTTCACCATCTGGGCACCAGTGCGGAGCCTCACAAACATTAAAAACAAAAAGGCCGGTCAATAAGACCAGCCTTCGCATTAACCGCAGACTTTGCTCGGTTTGCCCTGTCAGAAGACTCTAAACGAATAGAGCCTGTTCAGACTTAGGCAGACTTTGCAGTCGCTGGATAAACGCTGACTTTTGTGCGGTCTTTGTTGATTCGCTCAAACTTTACTGCACCTGCGATAACAGAATAGATCGTGAAGTCACGGCCCATTCGAACGTTATTGCCAAGGTGGAATTTTGTTCCACGCTGGCGAACGATAATTGTTCCAGGCTTTACAGCCTCTCCACCGAAGCGTTTCACGCCAAGGCGACGACCAATACTATCACGACCGTTCCGGGTACTACCTGCTGCCTTCTTACTTGCCATCTCTCGCTCCTGAGCCGACTCAATTCATCAAGAAATTATAACTTTAAACTGACCGCTTACTTCTTCGAAGCTTTTTTTGCAGTCTTCTTCTTTGCTGCCGGCTTCGCTTTTTTCGCCGCAGTCTTCTTCTTCGCAACACGGGTAACAGCTTTTTTCTTCGCTGCTACTTTTACGGCTGCTTTCTTCTTCTTCGCTTCAACGACCGCTGTTTTTCCAGCTGTTTTCAGCTGTTGAACATGAGCCGCCTGACGCTCTGCCTTCTTCTTTGGATCGATAACATGGGCTTTTGTTTCAGCCTTTGCTGTCTGACCTTCTGGAGAAGTGATCGCCTGAACAAAAAGTTCAGTGAACGGCTGGCGATGACCAGCTGTACGACGATAACCCTGACGGCGTTTCTTTTTGAAAACGATGATCTTCGCGTCTTTCGCTTGGCGAACCACTGTGACAGTGACTTTCGCGTTCTTTACAACGGGCTCACCGATGAACGCCTTGTCGCCGCCAACCATGAGGATGTCGGTCAGATCAAATGTGTCGCCAAGATTTTTCTCAAGCTTCTCAACACGAACCGTGTCACCAGCTTGAACTCGATATTGCTTTCCGCCGGTACGAATAATGGCGAACATGAAACCTCCAAAAATGCAGACAAACTCACGCGAAGCACTCGGTAGTGCCATGGCAAGCTGGGGTCTGTCAATGAATTCAGCAACTTGAGAAGAACACTTAAACGGCGGCATTTCCTCTCTTTATTGTGAAATACCGCTGTTAAACTAGCTACTTAGCCGACTGCTGGCCAATTCGATAGATCTCAAACTGCTCGCGATGAAATCCAGGTTCAAGCTTAAAAACCAGACTCTGCCCGATTCGGCGCTCGACATCCTCGAGTGCCTCGCTCTCTTCGGCGTATATATGGTCGCCGATCTCGGCATGGCAGTGGACGATGAACGAGGCGTCGGGCGCCAGCGGAACAAGGGCCTCGCGTTCGAGATCGCGGAAGATTTCGCGCGAGATTGTGCCCTTGGTTTTGACGTAGCCTTTGCCATCGCAGTAGCTGCACGGCTCGCAAAGTGTTTTAACCAAACTTGGACGTATCCGCTTTCGCGTCATCTCGACAAGGCCGAGGTTCGACATCGAAAGCACAGTCGTCTTTGCACGATCCCGAACAAGTTCTTCGCGAAGCGCCTCGAGAACCTTCTCGCGATGCGCTTCTTTTTCCATATCGATAAAGTCGATGATGATGATACCGCCGCAGTTTCGAATGCGCAGCTGATGTGCGATCTCGCGGACCGCCTCGAGATTGGTTTTAAGGATCGTGTCTTCAAGATCGCGCTTGCCGACGTAGCGACCGGTGTTGACGTCGATCACGACGAGCGCCTCGGCCTCATCAATCACAATGTAGCCGCCGGACTTGAGCCAAATCTTGCGCTCAAGCGAACGCGAGATCTCAATGTCGATTTCGTATTGATCAAAGAGTGGACGATTTTCTTTATAGAGAGAAACACGGCTTTTGAAGCGCGGCATGAACTGCGAAATAAAGGCGATGATCTTGCGATGCGCCTCTTCATCGTCGATCACGACGCGATCGACTTCGTCGCTAAGAAGATCGCGAAGCGCACGCAGCTCAACGTCGGGTTCGGCATGAACAAGCCCGGGCTTGCTTCGCTTTTCATAGGCCTTTTGCACATCTTGCCAAATACGGCCGAGGTATTCGAGGTCGGCACGAAGGCTGGACTCCGTCGCGCTTTCTCCCGCGGTGCGCACAATGACGCCGCCCTTTGGATCAATGGCAGCGACGATGTCGCGAAGGCGATCGCGCTCGGCAGGATCTTCAATGCGCCGAGATACACCGCGATGATTCAGCGTCGGCAAGTAGACGACGTGTCGGCCCGGAAGTGAAATATGCGTTGTGATTCGTGCGCCCTTCGTACCAAGTGGATCCTTGGCCACTTGAACGAGAATCGTCTGACCCTCATTGATTAAATCCTGAATACGAGGTTTGTCAGCAGTGTCGTGCGTTGCTGTAAGCGAAGATCCATCTGAAGAATCGGTCGACTCTTCGGTTTCTTCATCGAGAAGCCCTGCCGTGTCAGAATCGAGATTCGGCCGAACGTCGCCGACATAAAGAAAGGCTGCGCGATCAAGACCGATGTCGACAAAGGCCGCCTGCATCCCCGGCAGCACCCGCATGACCTTGCCCCGATAGACCGACCCGACCAACGTCGGGGACATCTTGCGCTCGATCTTCAAGTCGTTGAGTACACCATTTTCAATATAAGCAACGCGGGTCTCACTGGGCCGGACGTTGATCAAGATTTCTGTCGCCATCACTTAGCCCCGCCTCATTTGTTGACGCAAAACGGCCGAAAAGTACGTGTGTTCACTTATTTAGAACAGGTGATGGGATCATGGCAAAGATCGATGAGCTTTTCAAACTGATGGTAGAAAAAGGCGCGTCCGACCTGCACGTTGTGTCGGGGGCTCCGCCGTATCTCCGACTTCACGGCGATATGGTGAAACTCGATCAGCCTATGCTGACGGCAGAAGATGCACAGCTGATGATCTTTGAAATCCTCACGGAGAAGCAGAAGAAAGAATTTGTCACGAATTGGGAACTCGACTGCGCCTACACAATCGAGGGCCTCGGCCGCTTTCGCGTGAATGTTTTTATGCAGCGCAAAGGAATTGGTTCGGTCTTTCGTGTCATTCCAACAAAAATCAAAACGGCTGAAGAGCTGGGTCTCCCCGCGGCATGCCTTGAAATGATCAACTGCCATAAAGGCTTGATCTGCGTCACTGGCCCCACCGGTTCTGGTAAATCAACGACACTCGCCGCACTCATTCACCACATCAATGCCACACAAAATGCCCATATTCTCACGATTGAAGATCCGATCGAGTTTGTTCATCCCAGCTTAAAATCGCTGATCAACCAACGTGAAGTGCACAACCACTCAAAGTCGTTTGCAAATGCGCTCAAGGCCGCGCTCCGCGAAGATCCCGATGTGATTCTCGTGGGCGAGATGCGCGATCTTGAAACGATTTCGCTCGCCATCTCGGCGGCGGAAACTGGACACTTGGTGTTTGGAACACTCCACACCAATAACGCTCACAAAACGGTCGACCGTATCATCGACGTCTTTCCTGGCGATCGTCAGTCACAGATTCGCGTTCAGCTATCGGAGTCATTGCGCGGAGTCATCTCGCAGTCGCTGCTGCCGAAGTCCGATGGCAAAGGCCGTGTCGCCGTTCAGGAGATCCTGTTTTGCAACAAGGCGATTGCAAACCTGATTCGGGAAGGAAAGACGTTCCAAATTCCATCTGCCATGCAGGTTGGACGCAATCAGGGAATGCAAACCTATGAGTCCGCTGTTGATGGATTGATCGCACGTGGCCTGCTGACAAAAGAGGTTGGAATGGAATTCTTGGGCAAATCCGAAAAGGCCGAAGAAAAGGGACCCGTTGTGGGCGGTGCCGCAGCACCTCCAACTCCAGGCCATATGCCGCCTCCACCCAATGGCGGAATCACGATGCAGCAGACCGGGCCGATGGGGGCGATCAATAACCTCGCCAGTAAGCTCAAAAAGTCTGGTTAGATCAGTACTTTTCGTTTTTCCAGAGCAGATCCTTCGCGATCTGCTCTTGGAGCTTCTTGTTCTGTTGTTGGCGCTGCTCCTCGCTCCAACCCAGCTCTTGCTGAAACGTGCGTCCAATTTTTGATAAGAGCGGAAGGCCATGATCGGCCCGCGACAAAAAGAGCGGGACACGGCGGAAATAGAAGTCGACAAGCGAGTCACACATCGTCTCACGAATAGCGTGATGGGCCTCCATGACAAAGACCCTCTCGTCATCAGTGTGCGAAGGGCCTGGATCAAACTTGAGGAGGTCTTTGGTTTCGAGCGCATGCCGCTCGACGAGAAGTTTCGCAGCGTCGCGACCGAGCTTGTTCTCAAAAGCAAAGTCATCGACTTGGCGCCGAGCCGCTTCGAGAGCTTCCACCGACGCCTTGGGATTGAGCGGCTCTTTTGTATTGGACACGCCAAATCGAGCGCGGTCTTCGAATGAATAGGCATCGAGTGCTGCATCGACGGCGTCCGCGGCCATGCGCCGATAAGTCGTATACTTGCCGCCTGCGACAAAGGTGATGTTGCGGTCGTCGCGCAAGATCAGGTGTTCACGCGATGTCTTGGATTCTGACTCTGATCCGTCGTCAACCAGCGGACGAACGCCCGCATAGCTTGCCACGATGTCATCTGCCGTGAGATTTGCCCCAGGAAAATACCATCCCGCCACATCGAGAAGATAGCGAACGTCGTCGGGCGTCACCGAGACATTCGCCGGATCGTCGCGGAAGTCGGTATCTGTTGTGCCGATAATGAACATTTCATGACGAGGAATTCCGAAGACAATCCGCTTGTCGTTGTCAGCCGCCATGACGATGGCATCGGCCACGTCAAAGCGCGATCGATTGAATGTCAGATGGACACCCTTCGATGGACGCAGCACCGGCTTCCACGTCTTCACTAGATCCGTTGCGACCTTGTCGGTCCATGGACCGGTCGTTGACATGAAATGCTTGCCCTTGATCTTGAGCGAGCGACCCGAGACAAGGTCGGTTGCCGTCAGCGCCGTCATCTTGCCATCGGAGAATTCGGCGTCCTTCGCTTGAACACGATTGATGGCCAGCGCGCCCATGCGGACGGCAGAGCGCATGGTTTCGTGAACAAGACGGTCGTCATCCATGTAGGCATCGCTGTAGACGTAGCTGCCCTGAAGATCCTGCCCCTGAAGAAGCGGCAAACGCTCAGTCGACTCCTCGGCCGAAAGACGCTCATGAAGCTCTGGCGCTTCAAACAGCGAGAGCGCGTCGTAGGCCCACATCCCAAGGCCCATCTTAAACATGCCAACGCGATTTCCCTTATACAGGGGCAAAACAAATCGAAGCGGGTGAACCAGGGTCGGTGCAATCTCAAACAGAAGTGCTCGTTCGCTGAGCGCTTCGAACACGAGGTGAAATTCAAAATTTTCAAGATAGCGAATGCCGCCGTGAACAAGCTTGCTTGACCGAGAACTCGTGCCCTGTGCGAAGTCCTGCATTTCAATAAGAGCCACAGACATTCCACGCGATGCCGCATCGCGCGCCACACCCGCTCCGGTGATTCCACCGCCGATGATAACGAGATCGAAAACTTTAGACTCTAGGTCTTTCAACATCGCAGGACGTTCGTGGACCGACAGCGTTCGTTTTTTCGCGTGCATCGTGTGGTTCGCCTTTCAGCCTTTAGTTGTTGCGATCTCGATCATATCCTCTTCTATAACGCGGCCGCCACGCCCGCGTATGATTTCACCTAGCCCTTGGTCCATAGGGAGAAGCCGCGCCTCAAAAAGAACGCGCTGCATGTGTTTCTCTCGCGAAACGCGAACGATCGTATCGACAAGCTCCGCCTTGATCGCGGGAGTCAGGGCGTCGACATACTCAATCCAAACCGATTGCGTTTGCGTGCGCATAAAAAGAACGGGCTGCGCGAGCACGTATCCCAGCAGCTCTCCCGTGTCAGGGTTCCGCTTGAACATTGACCACCCCAGTTTCAGATAGTGCTGGAGCGACTCCGTCCGCCAGGGTGCCGTCCAACCCTCAAATGGGTCGTCGGGATTGGAGCGAGCGCGCGACCACCCGTGAACAAGATCGAGTTCATTGAGACTAAGTACTTGAAGTTCTGGAAAGCGTGTCGATGTCATGGTTGAATCTCCAAGCTATGGTTTCAAACGCTTTGGAAGGGGTCAACGAGTTCAGCTCGGCCCTGTGGCAAGATATCGAGGCCTGTCTCGCACGCACCGTGAAAAGCGGAGGGCCGCGCATCGCTGTCTTCGATGCCGATGGGACTCTCTGGGATGACGACGCCGGCGAGGCTTTTTTCTTGTGGCAGATCGCCAATTGCGGTTTTCAATTCCCTTCCGATCCATGGGTCTACTACCACGAGTGGAAAAAGCGCGATCCACACGGTGCCTACGGCTGGCTCGCCCAGATTTCAAAAGGAATCCCAATCGACACCGTTCGTGGCTGGGCCGAGACTTGTTTTGCGAGCCACTCGCCATGGCCAGTTTTTGGCAGCATTCGCCGACTTGTCGAGCGTCTTCAGCAGGCCGGTTTCGAGATCTACATCGTCACAGCGTCGGTGAAATGGGCGGTTGAGCCCGCGGCCCGGCACCTCTTGGGCATTCCGGCCAATCGTGTGCTCGGCATTGAAACCGAAATCGTCGACGGGCGCGTAACGGATCGCGTTCTCGCTCCAATCACGTACCGACAGGGCAAGGCCGATGCTCTCTTGAGGGCAACCAGCGGAGTGAAGCCTGTATTTGCGGCCGGAAACACGCTGGGCGATATTGCGCTTCTCGAAACCGCCGTTGATTTTAAACTGATGATTCAATCTCAATCGGCAATTGTGCCTGCGCACGCCGGCCTCGCCGCCGATGAAAAGCGTCTGCGCGAGCACGGGCGCCCCCTTGGATGGAGGCTGCATGCCTTCCGATCATAGTTCGGTCCCGATTCGCACGAGACTCGTGGAATTTCTTAGAGCGGAACTTGAGAAAAAAAATCGCAAGGTGCCGGATCTTGAGACAGCATCGTTGTTCAACTCTGGCTTACTTGATTCACTCGTTGCCGTGCGCCTCGTTCTGTTTATTGAACAGGGCTTTGGTATCACCAAGGCGCTCAATGTCTCGAATCTCAGCTCAATCGATACCATCGAAGAGATTGAACAACGAATCAAAGAGGCTGGCGGTCAATAGCTACTGAATCGCGTTTTGAATCCAAGACGAGAAGGCCGGGATGTTAAGATAGTGACCACTGTAGACACACCCCTCTTCGGTCGAAATTGCCAGCCCGAGCAGTCCAATTCCGCCCGAGGACGCAACAAGCGCCGGACCTCCTGAGTCCCCCTGGCAAAACCCCTTCCCCTC
>JAEUWE010000010.1 GCA_016791465.1 Pseudobdellovibrionaceae bacterium | reverse complement strand
CAAACGCATTGGAATTCGAAACGTTTCTCGGCTGACGGGCATCGATATTAAAAGTTGCGATGTCGCTGCTTGTGACTGAGTCGAGATGCTTGATGTTTGTGTTTCGAATTCATTCTGAAGATTGAGCGCATAGAGCTTTATGAGCTGACTTAGCTTAGTTGAAAGAGGCGAGAGTTGCTCCAGAAAGAGCTTTCCTTCTTTGAAGCGCTTTTCCAGATAGTAGCAGTGATAGAGAGATTGGATGGCCCTTAGGTAGTTGGCGCGTTGGAGTAGCCCTTTTTCAAACATCGGGATTGCGTCGTGACAGTTGCCTTTGCCATATAGCATCCAGGCGACGGCGAAGTCCGGAGAAGATTCTGGATCTGAAGGGGAAAACTTTTGCTGCCAGTACTGAATTGCTCGGCTGGTATCGGCCTTTACCAGTCCCCAGATTTTTAGAATTTGCAATCGATCTAGCCACGATACTCGCTGAGTTACAGCGCTGGGTCGCTCCCAGTCGCTTTTTCCTAACATGACAATTATAACTGTGGATTCGTCAATTTTGAAATCGTCGGCAATTTTCTGGTTGGCAGCGTAAAGTGTTTGAGCGGGCTCCGAAAGATCAACGATAGAGGAAGGTGCATTTTGTCGAGAGCGAATAGCTGATGCAAAGTGTCCCGCAATTGAGTCAGGTTCCCGAATATTGCCAAGCACTGAGTCTCCGACGAGAAAAATGCGGCGAGAGCCGGATTCGCTCCCGTTATCGATATGCGCGTGTAGGGCGTGGCGTACCCAAAAGCCACCTTCGAGAATGACGGCCGCTGTGGCAATCGAGGATAGCGCCAACGCAACGAGCTGAAGCAGTTTTAGGAAGATTCGGCCCACTCGTCTGCGCATGTCGATACTTTATGCTATAAACAGTTGCTTGAGCAAAGTGGTAGTTTAAGTGATCGCCGATGTGATGATGTCATTGAGCTGTAGCAAATCGTCCGTAGTTCGGTATCATATATGGAAGGACGAGCCTCGGGAGTAAACCGTGTTGCGTAAGAATCTACTGCTGGTTGCGATGACAGCGCTTCTGGGTTCGAGTTTCCTTTTAATTGGCGTATCGCTCTTTAGACTGCAGGAATACAAACGATACATCGTTTACATGCGCCTGCCGAGGTGTCTTGAGTGGGATGTTCGGTATGATCAGATTTTTAAGCCAAATTGCAAAGAAACATTCCGGCTATCGGATAGAGTGGTTGACTTTCAAACCAACGAAATGGGTCTGAGGGATAGAGCGGTTTCGCAGATCAAGCCAGAACAGGTCTTTGTTGTCGGAGACTCGGTCGTTGAAGTTATGGGGTTGCAATACAGTGAATCCTTTTCGCAAGTTTTAGAAAAGGAGACTGCGGATGAATTGGGCTTACAGTTTATAAATCTAGGACGAAGGCGGTCGTCTCCGGTCACTCAGGTTCTAGGGCTTCGTGCAAAGATAGAGAAATTAAAGCCGAAGTATATTATCTGGGCTTTAACTGAAAACGATTTCAACGACGACTACTTTGCAAAAGAGCGAGCGACGGAAATTGGAAGCAATGGTTTGCCAATAAAATTTGATATTCAATACTTGAAAAACACTGAACCGAACCTGTTGAAAGATTTTATTTTTAACCTCGATCCCGGATCATCGGATAGCTTGGCAATATTAAAGTATATTTATCTGTCAAAGTTTGTCTTCAAGACATATGAGAAGTGGGAGAATGCTCCTGCTGACTGTAGTGGCATTCATGAGGCTGAGCGGATTGCAAGAGAGATGAACATTAAACTCGGCTTTATGGCGGTTCCGTTTTCTCCAAAATACGTTTCGCTTTACCGTGAGGGAAATCTCAAGCTTCAACTGCAGAAGCTCATTGAATGCACAAGCCATCCAGTTTTTGATTTGCGGGTGCCGTCAATATCGAGAGATGAACATTTCTATCAAGAAGATTTGATGCATTTTAACGCCGAAGGTGTGCGCAAGAGCGTTCAGTATTTGAAACGGCAAATCATTGAATTCATTCAAAACTAAAATAGAGGATAGAGAAACGGCGAAAGAACTGGGCTGTAAGCTAAGAGTGTAAATATAATTGAGAGGATAAAGATTAAGGCTGCCAGAATAAATCCAATTGCGATCTTCTGTTGAACGAAAGTTCGGTAAAGATCTTTGAATGACAAAAGCGTTGTCTTAACGGCAGAGAACTTCAGTTTAGGCATCTACTCGTCTTTCGATAGCAGTATCGTTTAGCACAAGAATATCGATATCTGTCCGTAGAAACATCATAAGAGCCTCAGCGGGACTCGAAACTAGCGGAGATCCACTTTCGTTGAAGGACGTGTTTAATATTGCAGGAACTCCGCTTGTTGCGCCAAAGGTCTTTAGAAGACCAAAGAATCGGGGATTGTCTTCGCGAGAGCAAACTTGTGGGCGTGACGTTCCGTCGATGTGTAGCGCGGCCGCCACATTTTTGTGGTGTTGCACCGGAATGGCGGCTGAAACTTGCATCCACTTCGTGGCCGACGGGGGAGGATCGTTCGCATTAAGAAGATTTGTCGCTTCGTCTGCAGCAACAGAAAACGCGTATGGGCGAAACGGAGCTCTTAGTTTTACCTTCTGACTGAGTCGCATGGCGACATCAGTTCGAGCCGGGTTGCACAAGATGGATCTATTGCCGAGTGCTCTTGGTCCGTTCTCGAAGCGGCCCTGAAGCCAGGCGACGATTTTGCCAGAGCGAAGTGATGAAGATACATATTGTAGGAGATCTGATTCGTTCTGAATCCGTTCGACTTGAATGTTTCGAAAGTTATCGCTTTTGGTAAACTTCCGCAAAATTCCAGAGTCGAGCTTCTTCAATGAGTGAACGACAGGGGACTCGTCATATGATTTGCCGAGATAGGCGCTTATCGGCTGTTGACGATGGATGTGAGATAGATTCGTAGCGGTGAGATAGAGTGCTGCTCCGATGGCGCTTCCTCCGTCGCCCGGATCGA
>JAEUWE010000077.1 GCA_016791465.1 Pseudobdellovibrionaceae bacterium | reverse complement strand
CGCGAAAGTCGCCATTGAGACGCGCGATCTCTTTATCGGTCACAAACGCGACCATGAGCGACTCCGCAAACTTCAATCGAAGTTTCGCCTGCTGATTCAACGGCTCCTTCAAAAGCTCTCTCACAGTCAAAGGAATCGCCTTTAAAACAAAAGCGCGTGGAGCGCGAACACCGCGCGACACGACCTCCACCGTCAAACCCACAGGCTTACGCATGACCGCGTCCCGCGAACGATCGCGTCGGCTTTTCGGCAGCACCACCGCCGGCGCGTTTTGGATAGTCGATGCGCTGATGATAGATGCCGTGAAGAACGCGAATGAACGCATCTTCGATAATCGACAGGTCTTTCAAGGTGAGGTTACATTCCTCAAGCTGCCCATCCATGAACTTTCGCTGAATGATGTTTTTCACGATGTTCTGAAGGCGCATCGGTGTCGGCTCATCAAGCGAGCGCGACGCCGCTTCGATCGAGTCCGCGAGCATAATCAGTGCGGCCTCACGAAATTGCGGCTTCGGCCCTGGATAGCGGAAGTCCTCTTCTTGAACTTCATCAATCGTTTCGTCTTGGTTTTCAACTGCACGATTATAGAAAAATGAAATCAACGTCGTACCGTGATGTTGAACAATCCCATCGATGATGGGCTTGCCAAGATGATGCTCAAGTCCAAGCTCAACCCCATCTTTCACGTGAGCGATGAGAATCGTCTTCGACATGTGCGGGCTTAAGTGGTCATGCGGATTATTGCCCTGTTTTTGATTCTCGATAAAATAGGCCGCATGCTCGGTTTTGCCGATATCGTGATAGTAACTCATCACCTTGGCAAGAAGCGGATTGGCGCCGATCTCTTCTGCCGCCGCCTCCACCATCGAACCCACGACAAGCGAGTGATGATATGTGCCCGGTGCGCGCACAATCATCTCTTTCATCAGCGGATGATTAAGGTTTGCAAGTTCCATCAAACGAACATCGGTTGTCACATTGAATACTGATTCCAAAATCGGAATCAGCGAGGTCGCAAGGAAGCTCGATAGAATCCCCGAGAGAAAGCCGGCCGGCACTCCCCAAAGCAAGAGCGTTCCGAAGCTTTCTTGGTTGCGATTGGCAATCAAGGTGACCAGGAACACCATGAGCGCATTGATCGCACCCGCTCGCACTCCCGCCCAATATAAATCGTTTCGTCGCTTAAATGAAAATACGCTTCGTGCCGCTGCAATACCGCCGACCACCGAAACCAAAACAAACGGCAGCTTAAAGTCCACCATCACGCCAAGAACGACGGCCATGAAAAGCGAAAACAGCCAAACGACTTCGCCGGATACGATAAGAAGTCCGACGAGCATCGGTCCCGCCGCAACAGGTGCCGCATAGAGAATCGCCATATCCGGAACCATCGAACCAAAGTGGGAGGTAAACGCTGAGTTACCTAAAAACACGAAAACCTTCGTCACGGCGGCCACGATCAGCGCAACAGTTCCCATGATCGCAAGATCTTTGGTGTCGACAGAAACGCGATTGAGTGTAAAGCGCCGAAGATAGGAAAAGAACACCAAGCACATCACAACGAACATGATCGCCGTCACGAGCGAGACGAACTTGCGATTGCGATCGCTTCTCAACCGCTCGATCTCGTTGAGCAGGGTTTTGTGAATCGGCTGAACCGTCGCCCCTTCAGGAATGATCACCTGACCTTTTTTGACCGAGATCATTACCGGCAAGACCTCTCCGCGCGCCTTTTCGCGGCGAACTTCTGTCTCTTGCCGGTTTGGTGTAACCGTCGGTAACGCCAACGAACGCGCAAGCTCATCATAGAGTCGCGCGTCGGTTCCCTTAAAGCCGCGCTGACGCACGACCGCTTGAATGCCAAGACTGTCTTCGTCGCGAAGATCGCGTAGATCCAAAGCCGAGGTTCGCGTTTCATGACCGCGACCACTTCGCGAAACCTCACGCAGTAAAACGTCATGGGTCCCCGGCAAAACAGCTTCGCTCAAATCGGCAACCAGTTTCATCTGTTGCCAGCGATCGACCTGCTCTGTCAGCGCCGCTTCAATACGTGGAGAAAATCGCTTTTCAATCAGCCACTCATAGACTGGTTCAGACACAGAGCGACCCAAGGCCCGCTCAAACTCCGCTCGCGACTTCATCAGTTTCTTCACCTGATCAAATCGCTCAAAGTCGTCGCGCGAGAGCTGCACACGCCTGGTTTCTTCGCGTCCCCGACGAAATGCCGCATAGATGCGAGCATAGAGATCATCATAAATGCCGCGATCGTAATCGAAGATCGGCGTGATCGTACGCTCGGAATCAATGCGCTTTTGCTCGGTGGCAACCTCATCGACCATTTCGAATGTCACGGGACTCTTAATGTCGCGAGGTACGGCATCGCCAATACGAGCCGAAAACGTAAAATCAAAATCATT
>JAEUWE010000070.1 GCA_016791465.1 Pseudobdellovibrionaceae bacterium | reverse complement strand
GAATTCGACCCCATAGCCGCCAGATGCTGAAACTCTCTGGAAGGTCGGGCTGCGCTCGACAATCTCACCTGTTACCGGAGGCGGAAGATTATTCGCACGAATGTTTTTTCTTGAGAACCGCAACATCGGTACCGCGTTAATGGATCCACGTCCGCCTATGCCATGCCGAATGGGAGGCGTGTTTGAAATCGCAATGGCGCTGACATACTGCGCGCCTTTTCCCCACCATTCTTCGGGCTCAATTGGTGTAAGTTCATAGGCCACCCCGCCCAATGCAATGCTCATATTTTCTGTCGAGAAGTCGAGCCCAACGGTGTTTGGAATCACGCGGGCCCATGTGCCAAGATTGGCAAACATCGCAGGCCGCAGATCTTTGGCGACAAATTCAAACGTAGGCCCCGGGCGCCGATCGAGATTCGGTGTTTTTAAATCGATGATCTCGGCCTCGATCTGACGAACCGCTCCTTTATTTGTCACTTTCGATGCCACCACGCCATCAACAGCGAGTTCGCGATAGAGCCGGCGAGGGTCATCGGGAATCTCATCGAACTCATAGTCATTCCTTAGGAAGGTGGGAAGCGTTGTATGATACGAGGACACGTCCTCGCCCTTTCTCTTCAGGACAGCTTCAAGCTCGTCAGCAGCCTGATCAGAAACGGGAATCGAATCCGTCTGCGGAGGCGCCAACGCGAGCCGTGGCCTCTGTTGCAGGCGCTTTCTTTCACTCGTTAACCATTCGCGATCGGCGTCTCGCAAACTCACCTTCACAAGCTCCGTGTCCCGCACATCCCAAGCGTTGCCTGTCAAAACATCCAATGCCCACGCATAAGGAGCAAGACTGAAGGTCAGAAAACCTCCCAGGAACGACCGCTTAAAACGATACTTTGTCGCAAGCTCCACTGTTCGAAACCCAGTCGGCTCGTCTTGCGACGCAACTTCAATCTTCGGATGCATGGACCGTCGAACTTCGGTGAACAGCGGCGCGTGCCCAACAATTTGACCATCGACTCGGACCGCGGCTCCGGGTGGTTCAGTTTGCACACGAATGGTCTGGTAGGAACCGTCATAACTAATCGACGCACAGCCTGAAAGTACGAGCAGCACTAGAATCAAGAGCATACGAAAAAACCGCATGTTCTTATGGTAAGAAACCGTATCTTGAACGCAATCAAACTTGGCAGATCCAGACTCCGTAAAGGGCTCAAAAATGGCATCTTTCTGAAGTATTTCCCACATTACAGAATCCGCAAGACCTCGGAAGACAGTTCAATGTCGGCATAGTCTTTGGATCGACCCAGCGAATGAAATCGATCCAGCTCTTAACTTCTGTTATTTTGGCGCTTGGCCTCACCACGGCATGCCAGCCTCCGCAAACTGCGTCTACAGATACCGAAACCCAGGTTTCGGCCGGAAACGCCAGTCTAAAATCCATGCGCGAGATTGAAAAGCAGCTCTTCGAGCTCGGCGTGAGCATCACATTTCCGACTTACTCGGAAGTTTCTATTTCTTACCTCTCAGAGCCGGATGCAACAAAAGCAACAGCACTTCTCGACGAGTATATTCGCCATAGTCAGCGCGTACTCAGTATCGCGAAGCGCGACGATGTCACGATCTCCAATCGCGATGGGATTGAGACCGGACTGACCAACGCAAAAAACTATCGCGATCTGATCGCCGCTCGACTCCTCAAACTCAAAGGGATGAGTCCAGCGGCCGAAGCAAACGACGCTGACTTTGCGGCAAAATGGAGAACTTGTCTCGCGCTCGTTCAAAGCGAGAAGGTTCTCTACGGGATTTCGCTAACCGACTATTCATCGAGCCAGGAAAAAATTCTGGCAACGCTTTTGAAGGAAAAACTGAGTACCATTCTCTACGAACTCCGTCCTCGCATCGAATGCTTTAAAACATTGGATCAAGTTGAACGAGCGACCAACCCCAACCCAACAAGAATCCGATCATTTATTATGCAACGAGTAAGCGCTATCCTTCTCGATAGCGACCTAAAGAGATACGAATCCGCTACTGGGTCAGCTGCGGTTCTCGAATAAGAAGCAAGTAGTCGTTTGCACCTGGCGCCTGCATAATCGCCGAGAAGCGCTTTCGAGCGTCAGGCTCTTTATCCAAAACCTGTTTTCGGTAGTAGCCACGTCCAGCTTGCATGATCGCACAACCGAGCGGTGCCGTACCCGATCCATCACGTTCCGAACCCAAGCAGACCGGGTCGAGCTCTTTTTCCTGTGCCGGCTCGAGGGCAAGCGGCCCACTCGTCAATGCAAATAATGGCCGCGGCAATGCCATGACTTTCTCAAGACGCCGCAACGGCGCATCTTGCAAAAGATGACTCGAATAAACATTTGGCACGATGACCAAAAGCTTTTCTCTTTTCTCTCGAGCTTCGGTGACTGCATCGCCAAGCTCTGTCATTGTCTCAGTATTTGAATTGATCTCGCGTGCCTCCGGTAAGAGGCCTCGCAATTCAGCCCGAACCGACTCCGGCATCTGTCGTTCAATGACCGCTGTTTTAAACTCTCGCTGATTCGCCTTTGCCGCCTCAACAAAACCTCGCAGAAACCCGGCAGCCCAATCCCGATTGGACGGCAAACCCAAA
>JAEUWE010000057.1 GCA_016791465.1 Pseudobdellovibrionaceae bacterium | reverse complement strand
AAATTCGATAGCCACCCAATTATAAAACCGCACGGTTCATTGCAATGACTTTCGTTCGATCCCGAGTTGCATCACGCGACCGGCCTCAAGTTCAGATTCGCCGATGTACTTCTCGCTTACGACACGAACCCGATACCGGGTATTGGGGACCAAACCCTCGAAACCAGCGACACCGTCGAACCCAGTATGACTAGTGGCCTTGGAATGGTCGTCCATATCAAGCAACGAAATCGAGATACCCCGGCAAGGATAAGAATCAAGAAGGCACCGAACTATCGCTACATCAGAGGGAAGCTTCTTTCCGTCCTCCAATGCTGCAACCGAAGCTCGATCCATTGCTCCGATTTTTTTCGCGGCAAAACGCGTAGGAACACTCGGTGCAAGTTTCGGAGGGTTTCGATCGTCAATGTGGTTATCATCGCCGTGCGCGAAGGCATAGTTGCTATCGACGAATACGGCTAAAGAAAGAAGAGTCACGAATCTCGTTACGAATGTCTTCACTTTGAAGCCTCCATTTCTATCGATTCGACCCGAAGTAAACGCATTGAGTTTGCAATAACGAAAAGTGAAGCCCCCATATCAGCAGCGACGGCGAGCCATAGATTCGAAAGCCCAAACAATCCGAGGACAATGAAAATCGCCTTCGTTGCGAGCGCAAACCCAATGTTAAAGCGAACAATCGAAAGCGTCCTTCGGCCATGGTGAATAGCCTTCGACAACTGGTTCAAATCATCGGCCATGAGTGCTATGTCAGCTGTTTCGATCGCGGCATCAGTACCGGCTGCTCCCATTGCAATACCGACATCGGCCTGTGCGAGCGCTGGAGCATCGTTGATGCCGTCACCAATCATACCGACAAAACGATTTCGCTTAATCATTTCGCGAATAGCTTCGACCTTACCTTCCGGGAGAAGATCGCCGACAGCACGATCGATTCCGACACGCTTCGCAATTGCACTCACGGTTTTTTGGTTGTCGCCACTGAGCATAGTGATTTCGGTGATTCCAACCCTGTGCAGGTTTGCAATGGCCGTTTTCACGTTCGCTCGCGGTTCATCGGCGACGCCAAGGATACCGAGTACTTCTCCGCTACAACCATCATGCGGCATGTGCCCAACGACAAGTACGGACCTCGCGTTGAGTTCGAGAGCATTTAAGTACTCCTCGAGCTCCTTCGAGCAGACACCAAATTCGTGTGCGAGCTTATGGTTTCCTGCAAAGTAGAGATGGCCGCCAATTTTCCCTTGGATTCCTTTGCCTTGAATAACTTTGAAGTCTTGTACCGGTTGATTCGCCAGGCCTTGTTCTTTGACATACTCGCTAACGGCTTTGGCGAGCGGGTGTGTCGACTCGCTTTCAAGCGATCCAGCGATTGATAGAAGTTCGTTTTCCGAGGCCTCTCCCCATAATTTAACAGAAACGACCTTCGGCGCGCCTTCTGTAATTGTGCCGGTCTTGTCGACTGCAATCGCGCGCAGCTTTCCAAGCGACTCCAAAAACACACCGCCTTTAACCAAGACGCCAAGCTTTGCAAGCGACGTGAGCGCCGACACGATTGAAACCGGTGTCGCAATCACCAAAGCGCACGGGCACGCAATCACAAGGAATACGAGAGCACGATAAAACCAGGTCGACCAATCCGCACCCGCTAGCAGTGGCGGCAAGACTGCCACTAGAACTGCTACGAGCGTCACGACTGGAGTGTAGACTCGCGCGAACTTATCAACAAAGAGTTGAGAAGGTGCTTTTGTATTCTGCGTCTCTTCGACCAAGCGGATCACGTTTGCTATCTTGGACTCTTTGAAGACGTGGGTGACTTTGATCTTGAGTGTGCCAGATTCGTTGATCGTTCCGGCAAGCACGGAATCGCCAACGGTCTTTGAAACTGGTTGGGACTCGCCAGTTAACGGCGCTTGATTCACCGATGAGCTTCCGCTGACAACTTCTCCGTCCATTGGGATGTTTTCACCTGCAAGCACCGTCACGATTTGGCCGACAGCGATCTGATCGACTGGAATCTCTTTAAGTCCACCGTCGACTTCGATAAAGGCTGTTTGGGGTGCTACAGACAAGATTTCGCGAATCGCCTTTCTCGCTCTTGCGACGCTAAAGGCCTCGAGCATTTCGGCGAGCGAGAATAGAAAGACCACCGAGGCCGCTTCAGAGTATTCGCCAATCACGAATGCACCGACAGCTGCCATCGTCATAAGAACATTCATGTCCAA
>JAEUWE010000014.1 GCA_016791465.1 Pseudobdellovibrionaceae bacterium | reverse complement strand
TTTTAAAAAGAAATCCTGATCTATTTGAAGTCGTAGGTGAGACCGAGGGAACGGATTCGACGGGTCGACGAATGACAACTCCGCTCAACACAATGAGGTCCTACCAAATCGCAGGTATGAGTTTCTCTTCACATCCGGTGGTGGCCGTCGACCTTTCTAGGATTCGATCAAGCGCCACGATTCCGATGGATTTTATTCTTGGCTATCCAACTCTTCGGCAGGCCATCTGGCTATTCGACTTTCCTCGGCGAAAATGGAAAATCGAGATGATGCGGAATTAAACACGATTCCACTTCGCCGAGCTTTCATGGTATTTCTAAGGAAATGAGAGCCTGGTTCTTATCCGACATTCATCTCCGTGGTCGCGCAGATAAGCGTGTTGGAACACTCACGCGCTTTATCACGCGCCTGGCGAATGGTGAGCACGGTGAGGTTTCGCATCTCTTTCTTGTCGGTGATATTTTTGATCTCTGGGTCGGGGGCCACGAAGAGTTTGTTCAGGAGTATCCGGAACTCATCGAGAGCATTCGTGCGTTGCGGGCAAAGCCGGTCGAGATTCACTATTTTGAAGGCAATCATGATCTGCATCTTAGCCGCTTTTGGCGCGACCGGCTTGGTGTGGTGACGCATGTTGAGCCACAGTATTTTGAGCTCGATGGTTTTACGGTGCGGGTTGAGCATGGCGATCAGATGAACCCCGACGATCGCGGTTACCTCTTTCTTCGTTCGTTCCTGAGGACATCGGTCATGACCTGGATTGCGAATGAAATCCCGGGTGCAGTCGTGAAGGAAATCGGCCGCATGATGAGTCGTACGAGTCGGAAGTGGACGCATCGCTATTTCAAGCGATCTGGAGACGTCGTCGAAAAGATTCGCACGATGATTCGGGTTCATGCCGAGAAAGCTTATGCCGATCGCCCCTTCGATTTTATTGTCACCGGCCACGTGCACGTCCATGATGAGCAGCGTATGACTCCGCCAAGCGCCGAGCGCGCTGTCACGTCTTTGAATCTTGGATGTTGGCCCGGAGCGGATCGCTTTGAGCGCTCAGATGAGCGGCCTCTTGCCTATGTTCTAGAGGTGAAGCGAGATCCGAACGGGCACAAGTCCGGCACTGTGACGCCGGTCCCAGTTTAATTCCAATAGCCTTTTTGCAAACTGCAAGAGGTGCAGTTCACTTTGATCTGCACTTTCTTTCTTTCGCTGTCTTGGAAGAAAAGCTGAACTTCCATGCTGCCGCCACTGCTATCGATCAACTGCGCTTTGATTTGTTTGCGGCCGCGACGATAGGTCACAAACCCTTCAGCGAGAACTTCGCCGGAACTTGAATCAATCAATCGAATCGTCGACTCCACCTGTTTTTTGCCGACATGAACTTCGTCGAGGGTGAGCACGGAAAGCCCACTGGGCATCAGCCAGCGGCCGTCAGAGATCAGCATTGGGAACGGGCAGTCTCGACAGGCCGATGCCGGTTCTGAATGAGCGAGCCCAAGGATGAGCACGGCCATGGTGGCGAACAGAGAAAACAGTGACGCGATCTTCATTTTTCGATGACCTCCACGCGCGTCTTGGGATTGAGGTAGTAGCCGGATTTTCCGCGGAGGATGTACTCCGTTGATCCGTCTTCAGATTCAATCAGACGACGTAGTCGTTTGATATTGACGTAGATTTTATTGTCGTGTGTTTCAGGGGTGTAGCTTTCTTTCCAAACTTGACGGACCAGATCGGCTTTTCCGATGGTTTGGCCCTGCGACTTCAAAAGAACTTTTAAGAGGTCGCGTAGGATGTGTTGACCATCAAAGCGGATCTCGCCCTTTTGGGATTCAATCAAAGTTTCTGTGGCTTCGATAAACCGCAGATCAAATGGTTTTGGTTCGGCGGCTTCGAGCTTACCAAGCGCTGAATCGACGATGCGAGCGATGCGTGGAAACTCCGTCCGCTTGAGCGAACGCTCGGCGAGTTCGAGATAAAGTCGGGCCTGCAGTACCTCACCTTTTTCGGTGAGAATCGAACCCAGTGCAGCGAGAGTATGGAGATAGAGCACCAGGTGCGGCTGCGTTTTTAATGATTCAAATGCGAGCCATGCTGATTCAAGGGCGGCGTCGAAATCGCCCTTGTTGCGCATGATCAGAGCGTGGAGCAAGTGAGCTGACGTGTTGATCTCAGGTATAGGAAAACAGCCGAGCAATGTTCGCAGCTTTTCAAGTTCGCGAATGGCATCGTCGTAGCGTTCTCGCGCGTAGAGAACCGTCGCGGCTCCGTAGAGAGGCCATGCGAGTGGGGAGCGATCCGCCGCCCCCGAGCTGTCGGTGATAGCGAGAGCTCGTTGAATAGACTCTCTGAAGAAATTGATCGCAAGGTCGTGCCGCTGCCCTTGATAGACGTGGCAAATGCCCAAGACATACATGAGGCGCGACTGAAGGCGTGGATTCACAGTAGACGACTGTTGAACAACGGTAGCGACCTTCTTCTCGACAGCCGAAACTCGGTCAAATTCTTCTCGCTCTGCCAATAGGCGTATTTGATACACAGCGCACTCGACAAAATGATCGACTTCACCACGGGCGAGAAAGCGCTCAGCGAGTTTCTCAAATTCAGGCAAGGCCGTTGAGTAGTCTCCGCTATGGTACGCATAGAGCGCGGCTTGAAACCGAATGGCGCAAGAACCAGTGAACAGGGAGCGTGTTGAGGGCAGTCGCGGTCCCATCGACTTTGCTGTCGCTTTGGCGGGCGATTGGGAATTCATTTTGGAATTCACCGTGGACACAGACAAACTATGAACTCCCGATCCACTGTTGCCAGCGGTGTTCGACGCGGTTTTTTTTGAGGAGCAAAGAACCTGTCAAAACCTGAATCGTCCCGCAACAACTGACTCGAGGCATTACCTCTCTGCAGATCGAGATTTGTTTCGTGACACAGGTTCTTTTTGCGCCGCTCGCTTTGGCTCGTGAATGAGTCCTAGAAGCTGCTTCGCGTGAGCAATTGACGTTGGACTGAGTTTTTCGCCCGAAATGAGGCGTGCCACCTCTTTTATCCGAGCCTCGGACTTCATCTCTGTCACCGTCATTGCGGCCACACCGTCGGATTTCTGTCCTGATTTTTCAATGAAGAAATGGACATCGCCACAGCACGCCACCTGAGGGAGGTGAGTGACGCAGATGACCTGCTGACCATTGGCGATCTCCTTGAGCTTGCGACCAACTTTTTCAGCCGTTTCGCCGCTGACGCCGGTGTCGACCTCATCGAAGAGGTAAGTACGAGGGTGTGCTCCGGTTCCAACCACGCGTTTGATTGAAAGCAGAATGCGGGACAACTCGCCACCACTCGCTGCCTTCGCTAGTGCGCGTGCGACATCGCCTCGGCTCGTCTTGGTCATGAACTCGATATCTGAAAATCCCGTTGAAAGAGGGGCTTGTACCGCGTTCGGCAAGAGCTCCACTGACGCGAGAAATTCAACGCCCTTCATGTTCAGATCGAGGAGCTCTGCATTCACTTCTTTTGCAAAGAGCAGAGCGGCCTCACGCCGCCGCCGATGCAGGTCATGTCCCAGAGCTTCCATTTTGGCTGACACGGATGTGAGCTCCGCCTCAAGTTCGCCAATGCGTTCGTCGCTTGCTTCGAGATCGCCGATTTCGGCTTCGATTTTTACAAGTTCTTCGAGAATAGACTCTGCCGTCTGGCCATACTTTTTCTGTAGCTGTCTGAGGCGGCTGAGCCGAGCCTCCAGAGCTTCAAGGCGTTCTGGATCGGCTTCGAGTCCCTCGCCGTAGCTCCGCATTTCAAATGCAACGTCTTGTAAAAGCAAATTTGCCTGCTC
>JAEUWE010000013.1 GCA_016791465.1 Pseudobdellovibrionaceae bacterium | reverse complement strand
GAGCAGGCAACGACATCCCTTCTGGAAAAAAATCGCAAGGTCAAACTGAAACCATCTTCCGCACAGTCGGACAATTTAAGTCTTTCGACGATATCAATAAGCTTGTGCTGAACTTTTTTGGTAACGATGTCCCGGTTCGTATTGGCGATGTCGCCGTTGTTAAAGACTCGCTCGTCGACGAAACCTCAAAGGCGTATCTGAACGGCGAACGCTCCCTCTTTCTATACGTGTTTCGTCAATCCGGAGCCAACACCGTTCGCGTGGCTGACGGTGTCCTGAAGGCGATTGAAAAAATAAATGGAGAACTCGAGTCCGAAGCCGGAACTCCTAAGCTGAGTGTTATCCGCGATGGATCGATTTGGATCCGGGCCAACATCGCCGACGTCAACGAGTCGATCCTGATCGGAGTAATCCTCGCCGTCGTCACTGTTTTTCTCTTTTTGGCCAATGGTCGTTCAACGATCATCACCGGCCTTGCACTTCCAAACTCGTTGATTGGCGCCTTTGTCTTAATGGCCATGGCCGGATTCACGATTAACATCATGACGCTCTTAGCACTCTCGCTCTCGGTCGGTCTTCTTATCGACGATGCGATTGTTGTTCGCGAGAACATCTTCCGACACATCGAACTTGGTGAGAAGCCAATCGATGCCGCAAGACTTGGAACAAACGAGGTGAAGCTCGCCGTCATCGCCACCACTCTTGCCGTCATCGCGGTATTTGGTCCCCTTGGATTCTTGAAAGGTGTCGTCGGTCAGTTCTTTAAACAGTTTGGACTCACCGTCTGCTT
Source organism: Pseudobdellovibrionaceae bacterium (assembly GCA_016791465.1). Lineage (GTDB taxonomy): Bacteria > Bdellovibrionota > Bdellovibrionia > Bdellovibrionales > JAMPXM01. The sequence goes on along the minus strand of JAEUWE010000013.1, from coordinate 3,063 downwards.
CGCGATGGCAATCTCGCTATTCGACGCGCTGACAATGGCCCCTATGCTCTCGGCCTATCTAGCGGGCAAAGCGCATAGCGCACCGGGTTCAGGCACGAGCCTCTGGGATCGCACGGTCGGCAAACTTCTCCTCAAGTTCTCGCGGTTTCAAGATCGACTTGAGGACTCCTACGAGCGGTTCTTACGACTCGTTCTTCGAAACCCTCTTAAGTCGCTGACCATTTCTCTGGTGGCGGTCTTTGCCTGCGTGTACGCCGCACGCTTTGTTCCTTCAACCTTTTTGCCAACTCAGGATGCTGGCGAATTCACCGTCGGGATCGATCTTCCTCCGGGGGCGAATCTTGATGCGATGAGCGAGCTTGCCACCAAGGTCGATAAGACTATTCGCGCCAACAAAGAAGTTCAGCTTGCCGCATTGACCGTCGGCTCTCGCGAAGGCGATCCGAACTACGCCGACTTTTATGTCAAGCTCGTTCCCCGCAAGGAACGCAAAGCGAACACCAGCGAATTCAAAGCAAAACTTCGCGAGCAACTCAAAGAGTATGCCTTCGCCAATCCGAAAGTTAAAGACTACGACGCAGTTGGCGGAGGCCAACGCCCGTTCACCATGATCATCCAAGGAACAGACCAAAAACAACTCGAGGAAATTGGCCTTCAGACACTTGAGCGTTTGAAAAAATACGATGGCCTTCTCGATACGGATATCAACTTCCGCACCGGCAAGCCCGAGTTTCAGGTTGTACCCGACAAAGCTCGAGCACAACAACTTGGAGTTTCAACTTCGTCGATCGGTGCCGAGCTTCGCGCACAAGTCGAAGGCCTGGTCGCGGCAAAGTACCGCGAAAAGGGGATCGAGTACGATATTCGGGTCCGCATGCAGGAGGATCAGCGCGACATCAAAGCGGCTTTTTCTGAGATTTACGTACCAAACCTCAACAACTCAATCGTTAAGCTCTCCAATGTCGCTGCACCCGTCGATGCAACTGGACCAAGCAGCATCACGCGCATGGATCGCCTGAAGTACGTGCAGATCTCGGCCGACCTCAAGCCTGGGGCGGGTCTTGGGAATATTCTCAACGACATTAGCAAGATCATGAGTGACGAGATCAAGCTTCCAAAAGAGCTCAAGTTCTCGTTCATCGGACAAGCTGAGAACTTTAAAGAACTGGGCGAATCAATGGTGTTCGCGATGGGCGCCGGCATTATCTTTATCTTCCTGGTTCTCGCTTCGCTCTACGAATCATTCGTCACGCCGTTTACGATCATGCTCGCCCTCCCCTTGGCAATTGCCGGTGCATTTGTCGGCCTCCTAGTCGGTGGCGAAACGATGAATCTGTTCTCAATGATCGGCATGGTTATGCTGCTCGGAATCGCGTCTAAGAACTCAATCCTGCTTGTCGACTATGCCAACCAGCTGGTCCAGCAAGGCGTTGATCGCGGCGAGGCCATGGTTCGAGCGGGAAAAACACGTCTTCGCCCCATTTTGATGACGACGATGGCGCTCATTGCCGGAACGATTCCAATCGCGGTCGGTCTTAACGAGGCCTCAAAGCAGCGAACGTCGATGGGCTATGCCATCATTGGCGGCTTGATCAGTTCAACACTCCTGACTCTGATCGTAGTCCCCGCGGCCTACTCCTACATCGACCGATTCCGCGTTTGGTCAGCCGAACTGCTCAAGCGCATCTTCGTCGCTAGCGAAGACTAGTCTCTCGGACGAAACGACTAGACCCGCTCTGGGTCTAGTCAGTTCGTTGATTTTGCCAGTCAATCGCTTAGCATTTCTATATGACAAACCTCCGCTCTCTCATCCTCGCATGCAGTACCGTCTTTCTCCTCGGCCTCAGCATCGGCTGGCTCATCGGCAAGGGCCCGTCCGAGAAGGCCGAACTCAATATGACCTACGCGCTCTTTCGCGGACAGGCGATTAAAGGAAAAGACGTTGCCGTTCGAATTAAGAACGATCTGCAGCAGATCGAAAAGAATAAGTATCAGCTCAAGAAAAGCGCTGTCGAAGAGTTGGTTCGCGAAAAAGTATTCGCCGAAAAACCAGAACTCGCAAAGGCGCCGGCTGATTTTCTCAAAACTGAAATCACACCTGAAGAACTCGCTCGATTTCTTAAGGAACGAGGATTAGTCGAAAGTAAGCTGTCAAAAAAAGAACGTGAGAACATTCTCAACAACATGAAACTACAGAAGTCAAAAGCCACCAACGCATCTGATCTTGAGAAAATCATGACAGGTGACTTGAAGTGGCTTCTGCCAATCCCACTTCCAAAAACTGTCCTGAGCACAGGATCCACGCCACGTCTCGGTTCGCTCTTTGCTCCCGTTAAGCTAGTCGTCGCCAGCAACTACCACTGCCCTTTTTGCCCCCAAGCCGAAACTCGCCTCCAAGAAATCCGCAAGCAGTTTGGAGATAAACTCAAGATTTACTATCGATTCTCGATGCGCGAACCCGACAACTCCATCGTGCGCTCGGCAGCAGAGGCCACGATGTGTGCTGATGACCAAGGAAAGTTTTGGGAATACCGCGATAGCCTCGCCAAGGAGCCGGGCACCGATGTCGCCCGCTACGCCGAAGTCGCAAAAGGTGTTGGCCTCAATATCGAGAAATGGCAGAAGTGTCTGACCGAACGAAAGCACAAGGCCGATGTCGAAAACGACATTCGAGATACTGTGGCGGCCGGAATTGAAACGGCACCGATGTTTGTCATCAACGGCAAAGCCATTGCCGGGCAAAGTTCGCTCTCGGACCTCGAGGCCGTGATCGAGAACGAGTTGCAGTGATCAAAAAGGTACCTTCTTCCTTTTGGCGACTCGCTGAGTCGCCAAAAGGAAGAAGGTACCTTACGGACAAATCGCAGCGCTTCCGCTGTATGTTCCGCCCTGCGAAACAGTTCCGCATGTCGGACTGTTTCCTCGTTTGAGCGTTCCGCTATTGGAAATATTGCGAGCCACGGTGAGGTTATTGCCAGCCATGTCGAGTGTTCCAGCAGTGATTGTTAAGTCCTGATTTGTTTGGTTGAACGACGTCGCTTGGGCAAGCGTCAGCGTCGCTCC
>JAEUWE010000501.1 GCA_016791465.1 Pseudobdellovibrionaceae bacterium | reverse complement strand
AGCTCGACACCGAGATCGATTCAGCAAACCCAGTGCAGTTCCGCTTCGAGAAAGGCACCGGCAGCAGCGACGCGATCTCTGACTACATGACTTCGCTCAACTCAGCACAGATCGCATCGATCCGCACCGCACAGAGCCTTGGCGGCACAACAGCGCTCGACTTCTTCTCAAAGACCACGATGGTCTTGAACGCCGTCGACTACAAATGGCAAGCGCTGAAGGTTGTGCTCTACGATGGAACCACCGTGCTTGGCCAAGTCGACATCTTGATCCCCACTATCCAAGCGAACCCGAACCGCTACTACTCAAGTCACGACAGCGACTCGGTCCTCGCCCAGCTCCACCCGTTCTGGTCACAGCGCTCAAAATCCCAGACCGAAACACAGTGGGCAACTCAAGCAAAGAGCTTCTGCTTCTGATACGGCGCGCGGCTCGCTCACTGAGCCGCAGAGCCTCCGCCAACAAAAGCTAAAGCAACTGACTCAGCTCGATATAGAACGGGATTCCAAAAAGCAGGTTCATCGGAAAGGTCAACGCCAACGGCAGTGCCAAATAGAGGCTAGGATTTGCATCTGGCATCGATGAACGCACTGTCGCAGGAGCAGCGATGTACGACGCACTTCCAACCAGTACCGCCATTAAAACCCGATCCCCGTGCGACAACCCGAAATAGTCTCCAGCCAACACGGCGGCCGCCCCAAAACAAAGCGGAACTCCAATTGCTATTAAAAGAGCCAAGTACTTAAACCGCCAAGCCTCTCGCAACTGCTTCTGAGCAAGCAAACCCAGGTCGAGCAGAAAAAACGCAAGCACTCCTTTAAAAGCCCCCTGTACCACCGGTGCAATCCCCAGCCACGAAGCATTATTCATCGAAAGACCAATTGCAAAACCGCCCGTCAATAGCACAACTGACTTAGTCGAAAGAATTGATAAAACGGCAGATCTCTTGGAACGCCCATCTCGTGATGAACCTTGATAGAAATATAGACCGACCATGATTGCAGGTATCTCCATCAATGCCATGATCGCAACCATGTGCCCACTTGAAGTTATTCCTTCTCCCTCGAGAACGCTTTTGGCCGCGATGAAAGTGACAGCGCTGACTGATCCATACGATGCCGCCAATGCCGACGCATTCGCCACACCAAGGTAGTTCCTGAGCGCAAAAAACAACGCCGCCGGCACGGCGAGACATGAAGCGAGACCAATCCCGATAGAGGGAATGAATCCGAACAGATGTTCGGCAGTCCTCACTTCATGCCCGCCCTTAAGTCCCAAGCTCAAAAGCAGAAAAATCGACAAGAACTTTGAGATTTGATCGGGCACCTCCAAGTCCGACTTCATCCAGGATGCAAACGCGCCCAGGACGAAGAACAGAATCACGAGATCAAAACTTGCCAAATGGCTCACCTGACTTATTGCCCTTGCTCAGGCAGACGAGGAAGCCGGCGAGCCTTTGCCCGTTCTTTAACTCTCTCACGGTCTCCGAAGCGATTCAGTTTCTCGAGCATGTGCTCAACCAGATCAGCGAGAGCCACATAGAGATTTGAACTCGACTTCGTAACAACTGTTCCGTCAAAGCGCCCCCCGGCCACGTGAATTTTCACGTTGAACACATCCGGCCCCGCCTGAGTTGGAGAATTCTCCATCTCAAGCGTTACCGTAATTCGGCTGTCTTTGAGATCTTCAAACTTTTCAACAATCGCATCGATGCGCTCAAGAGCCGCTTGCCGCGCCAATTCTGAACGCTCTAGATTTTTAAATTTGATCTGTATCATACGACTTGCTCCTGATTTAAAGAATAAATCTGAACTTCGCTTTTGTTGAGTTGAGAGGGATCGTCCTCAAACTGACTGCTGCCGGTAATGTAAGTCAGAAGCTCCCTGATCTTCGCGTCTTTATCGTCAACAAGGACTTCCATCACATGTCTCATGCTGACCAACGCGATGGGGCGGCCAGATTCCAATACGGGCAAATGTCGAATACGAACCTTTGACATCACTTGAAGACATTCTTCGAGGTTAAATGTCGGTTCGACATAGTAAACCTTGGTGGACATGATCGAGCCAACGCTGTCAGTTAACCGAATCCCTTTTGACAACGACGCCTTCGCGAAGTCCTTCTCAGAAAAAATTCCTTTAAGCCGGTCATTCTCTACGACCAACAGAGCACTGCAGTTTTGAGTCTCCAGTATGGTAAGCGCGTCATAAACTGAAGTGCTTGGCAAAACACGAG
>JAEUWE010000475.1 GCA_016791465.1 Pseudobdellovibrionaceae bacterium | reverse complement strand
GCTGTCGTCAATCCCGATCCGGTTCAGGGACCAGACGGCTGGCCGTACCTGCTCGTGGCGACGGGTGGGCGTAAGGCGGAGGAGTTTGAGCCTGTGATCTCCATCGCGCGCTGGTTGGCTTCGCGTGGAATGGGGATGGTTCTGAATCCCGAAAAACCGATGCCGGACTTTGTGCTTCCGTTTGGAATGATTTGGAACTTCGTTGAGCGCGGTGAGTTTCTTACGCTTGCCCCCAGTGTTCGCGCCGGCACCCTCGAAATTCAAAATGGACAAAAGCTGCTGACTGGAGCTCCCAGTCGCGCGTACTTGCCGGACGTCGTTCGATCGGTTCTCAAAGAATTCTTCCAGCGGCAGAAGGTCGCTGACCCACGAGTTCTGATGATCTCGGTTGATTCGGGCTCTGCGACTGATAGCCAATGGGATTTAGCGTTTTCATTGGAATCTCTTGGGTCGCCTCCGGCGCACGAGCACAATGGCATCGCCGAAGCGATCGCGTGGTTTTTGCCGACGCACTACTCTGTTGCTTTGGTGAGCGAGAAGGCTGTTCCGGGGTTTGTTTCGCTTTAAACTTCGCTCTCCAAGCATCGAATGAGCGCACTCATGTTGCGGTCGTCGATGTGAATGTGCGGTGAGACGCGCATGCAGTCACCTCGAAAGCTCACGTGAATGCCGGCATCGCGCAGACGATCGGGCAGTCCCGGCTTCCATCCTGATGGACGGCGGATGCCGATCATGTGCGGGCTGCGCTCCGATTTTTCTGGAACGAGGAGACCCAGTTCAAAAGCTGCGGCGGCGAGTTGTTCAACCTTGGGGTTGATTTCAGCTGCGATTTTTTCGGGCGTGAGTTCAAGGAGAATGCGCAGCGATTCCATGGCCATCGGGAGAAGGACGAAGTTTGATCGCTCGCCCATGTCGAAACGGCGAGCTCCGGGCTGAAACTCGTCAGTGTAGGCGACAAGCTTAGAGAAATCATCGGCGCCTGCTTTTGAAGCCCAATACTCTTCAAGTGGCATTCCGTTTTGCAGATGAGGCGCCACATAGTGAAAGCCAAAACTATAGGGACCGAGCATCCACTTGTACGTCGGAACGATGAGGTGATCGGGCTCGATCTCTTGGCAGTTGAAGGGGGCGGCTCCAACCCACTGACATCCGTCGACGATCATTTGTGCGCCGACGTTGCGCGTGCTTTTACGAATCGCTTTGAGGTCAAGTCGTGCGCCATTTGTCCAATGGCAAGGCGAGACACCCACGGCTTTTGTTTTGTGTGAAATTTTGTCCAGTATCGCTTCGGTCCACGACTGGCCCGCCTGGGGAGTAACGGTGACAAGTGTAGCGCCGCGCTCAAGGCAGGCTCGACGGAGGGGGTAATAAAGCGCCGGGAACTCTTCTGCCATGAGGAGAACCTCATCGCCAGCGTGAAGAGAAAGATTTTTGACCGCAGTGGATACGCCGTAGGTTGCGGACGGAATGAGAGCGATATCCTCGGTGCGCGCGCCGATGAGGGTCGCAAAAAGCGCTCGCGCGTGATCGGTCTGTTCGAAAAACTGAAAGGGAACACTCAAGTCCCAGGGGCTTGATTTGAGGCCGACGGCGGCTTCGCCAGTCAGGCGAGTGCGACGAGGAAGCGGGGACATGCCCGCGATATTGAAGTAGTGAACGGATTCTGGAATTTCAAAAAGCATCGCTCAATTCTGATAGCAGATTGAGCGGATGTCGAACCTTGACGCGGGCTCAAAAGCCTCCAGGCCGCGGCAGAAACTCCATTAGGCATTCGCGCCAATACTCCGGTGCGTCGTCTCGAAGGTCGATGGCGATTTGCCAGCGGTCTTTTGAGAGTCGATGTGTTCGAGTGATCGTGCCGCCGATCTCAAGATTCATCGCATCGATTGTCAGATAGACGCGATCTCCCTCAAGCTCTTTGAGCGAAAGTGAATCCCGAAAAACTTTGGGGGCCAGGTGCTTGCGTTCGACCTCAAGGAGGAAGCCTGTCGTTGAGGCCTCAACGAGCCAGCCCTGTCGGGCGAGCAGAGTCATGTGGTCAATCGAGGTGAGCGAGCGACTGGGGAGTGGCTCGAGATCTTCACGAAGTGCGCGGTCAGTGTTGCCGGTGCTGGTGCTGGCTTTCTTGGCTGCGCCCTTTGGAGCTTTCTGTTGTGGCATGTTCTCTACCTCTCTTGCCTTAGCAGTTCATCCTGCCTTCATGAAGACTTGTCGGCCCTGGTTGGACCTAAGTTGAGAGAAGAGTTTTCGATCTGTATCACAATAGGACGATTGCCGAGCATATCGCTGTAATTTCAATGGCTTGAATCGCGATTTATCGCTGTCAAACGACTATTCACTCACTGCGACAGAAAAGCCGAAATCGCCGATTGCGACGGCAAAGCCCCAGGCGCCGTTTGCGACGAACCGTGAATCGTCAAGCCATGAGATATGAATCTCGGTGATGAGAGGGAGCAGGCCTGTCGAGTGAGCGAGCGCTTTGACTACAGCTTCTTTTGCGCACCAGTGTTGAGCAATTCGGCTTTCGTCAAAGGCCTCACCTGGTGAGAGAACGCGTTTGACGATTGCCGGTCGAACTCGTTCAAGTGATTCGATATCAAAGCCAAGTCGCTGTTCTGTGTGAGCCGTTGCATACAAAAATCCGCCGGCGTCTTCGGTGTGCGAAATCGAAATTGCGTACTGTTGAATGCGCGGTGGTCGACTGAGGTCAAGAATGGCGACTTCGTCAAAGTGAGCGGCGTCGTTTTGGAGGCATGAGGACAAGCGTTTGCGAATGAGAGTTCGATATTCGGCATGTGACGAGCCCATGTCGGTCGACAGCTGGCTGCGAATTTTTCCGAAAGCGCTGAGTCGGTTCGCCTCTTGAGCGGCCCATTCAGTCAGACGCGTTTGAAACTCAGAGAGTGCGGCGCTCATAACGCGGGCGACGGCGCTTCAAAGCGATTGGGCCACGTAACGGCTTTTCCGTCAGTAATGTCCATCATGCGCTGTAATCCGACTCGAGCAAGACGGGCAACTGCCGGTTCAACTGTAACAGTCGGGCTCAGAGTCTTCAGTGTGTTGCGGATCTTCTCGAGCGTGTTGAGCTTCATGTACGGACATTCGTTGCAGGCACAGCTCCCTTCGACAGGGGCTTGTATGAGGACAGCGTCGGGTCGGGCTTTTTGCATTTCGTGGAAGATGCCGTGCTCGGTGGCCACGATAAATGACTTGGTTGTACGATTGTTTCGGACTTCGTCCAGCAGTCTCGAAGTTGAACCGATCACGTCAGAAAGTTGTAGAATGGTTTCGTCACACTCTGGATGAGAAATAACGAGTGCATCAGGATACTGGAGTTTCAATTCATGCAGCTTTCGCATTGAGAATTGAACGTGCACTTCACAGGATCCCGGCCACAGGGTCATTGGGCGCGCAAGTTTTTTCGATAAGTAGCGGCCCAGGTTGCGGTCGGGACCAAAGAGAATTTCGCGATCGTGTGGGATTGCTCCGATAATTTTTTCGGCGTTGGACGATGTCACGCACACGTCCGTAATCGCCTTCACTTTCGCGCTCGAGTTGACGTAAGTCACGGTGATGCCATTCGGGTGTTCGTTGCGCCATTTCAGATAGTCGGCATAAGGCGAGTGATCGACAAGCGAACAGCCGGCAGCGAGATCCGGTACGAGCACGGTTTTTTCTGGTGAGAGCAGTTTCACACTTTCACCCATAAAGACCACACCAGCCAGGAGCACTATCGGATTGTCGGCCCGTTGGCCCCACTTGGCGAGGGCCAGAGAGTCGCCGACGTGATCGGCGAGATCTTGGATCGCACCGTCTTCGTAATAGTGAGCCAGAAAAAGCACGTTGTGTTTGGCTTTCAGTTCTCGAATCTCGGCTTTTAGCGACTCAGGATGGCTGTGGCTCATGACCAAGGCTTATCAGGGGAGATCTCGTTGGCGTCAAGCTCTAGTGGACGGGGTCGTTGGCCTATCGACCTGTCCCTCAATATAGAAGCAGGTGTGAGTTCCATCTCTGTCGATTCCGAACTGAGCGTCATTCTCGCGCGTCAACTTTTGAACAATCGTGATGCCTAGGCCAGTTCCAAGCCCGGGCGGCTTTGTCGTAAAAAAGGGTGTTCCAAGGCGTTGGGCGACAGCATCTGATATTTTGGGACCACCATTTCGCACCGAAATGCGGAGCTGTGATCCGGAAGTTGGCTCAGCGGCAATTTCGATCCAGCGTTCGCTTTCTTGTTCGAGTTCACTGACAGCATCGAGAGCGTTGCTGATGAGGTTGGTGAGCACTTGGATCAGCTCCACGGGCCGAAAGAAAATTGTCTGTCGAGTTGGGATCGCGATCTTGACCGAGACGCTCCGGTTTTTAAGCTTTTGCTCGAACAATGTCAGTGTATCGTTCAAAATTTCGCTGAGGTCGACGCGAACCGGCGGATCCTGTTTTCCGTCTCGTCCGAGCGCTCGCATCGAGCGAATGATTTTGGCAATTCGCTCTGCCGTTCTGTCGATTTTTTCCAAGGCATCACGTCGGGCTGCTGTTGAAAGAGTGGCATCATTTTGAATAAGCGCTTCGACTCGAGCGATGATGATGGCGAGAGGATTGTTGATCTCGTGAGCGATGCCGCCGGCAACTTGCCCGAGCGTAGCCAGACGAGACGCGGTTTCGGCTTTCGCGCGCATCTCGAGCTCTCGTCGCTCGGCCCGTCGCTGTTCATCGACATCGATGGCGGCGATCATTGTTTCGTCGGTATTGCTGAGTTTTTGAATGCTGATCAGCTGCCACCGGCGATTGGGTGCTGAAATTTCAGCTTCAAACTGCACAGAAGATTGAGGGGTTAGTCCTTTGATAGCGGTTGCGACAGAAGGCAGAATATCTTGAAGCGTTCGATGGTGCCCATCCTTCGGATCGGAGAGAAGGCTGTCGAAGCCACTATTTGCAAAGCGAATATCGAGGTCAGGGCCGACGATGAGGAGACGCACCGGCATCGCATTGATGACCTGCTGAAAGTATCGTTTGAGGTTGAACTCGGTGACCAGGCGGCTTTCGACATCGCTCAACATGCGCTGCGATGAGAAGCCCGAGGCTAAGATAAATCCGCCCCCCATTACGAGAAGAAAGAGAAGTCGGTAATTTCCGGCAATCACAGCGTATGAGATCGGCGAGGCCCACAAGATACCTATATAGGCAAAAAGCAGGGGTCTTTTGTAGCATGCGACGGCTCCACCAACGACGCCGACGCCGGCAATCAACGTCAGAATCATCGCCTTTGATTCGCTATCAGATGGAATCGAGCAAAGAAGACCAAAAGTGGTCAGACTCCACATCAAGGCGTTAACGAGCAGGAGGGAATAGAGTGTCAGTTGAATGGGCTGAAGTGGATGAGTTTCGTCGTCAGCGGATGCAGCCATTTTGGGCGCAAGAATCGTTCGGACGATCAGCGTGCCGCACATGCCGAGTATTCCGAAGAAGCTCAAGGCGTCGTTCTGAAAATGAATAAATGGATGAGGTAAGACAGCGATCAGACCGAGAACGCCGATGACCTGTCCCAGCGTAGCCTGTCGAAAGCGGGCGAGGACATGCTTTAAGACCGCACGGTCAACAGCCATTGAGCTCACGAGGTCTTATCGGAAGACGCGCAAATAGACTCGATGAAGCTCACATTAAGGATTGCTATTAACGCTCAAAGTCCAGCCCCAGGGATCCTCGACACGTCCATATTGAATGTCCGTGAGTCTCTTTTTGAGAAGAG
>JAEUWE010000426.1 GCA_016791465.1 Pseudobdellovibrionaceae bacterium | reverse complement strand
AACGATCAGCCCGAGTGAGCCGTCTGTAACTTCTGTGCATGTGCACCTCAAACTCCCTTCATTTTTACGCAAGAAGAAGTCTGAAAGAAGACAGGCGGTTCACTCAACTATTTGTCGCACTGGCAAAGTTGCATCTGGGATACCATGTCGCGAAAACAACCCGCCTTTCATGGCTTTCCTAAAAAAGAACGCGCTTTTTCGCCGGGCCTGCGGACAACGCGGGCTTCGCGTCAGTACCGCCCGCTCGCAACAAAAGAGGCGATGCACGTTGTTTTAAGAAGTGACCATGCGCGAGGAGCAAAATCGCTCCTGAAATACGACGGTGTCGTACGAGCCGTGATCGCAAAACTCGCCAAGCGCCACGGCGTCAGCGTTTACCGCGTTGTGAATGCGGGAAATCACCTGCACATCACTTTAAAGCTTTCAAAACAGTTTCTCTGGCGCGGGTTTATCTCTGGCGTCACAGGCGGAATCGCGCGCGCTGTTCAACATAAGCGCGATGAAAACACCAAGCAGGGCTTTTGGAGCTCGCGCCCCTTCACACGCATTATAGCATGGGGCCGCGACTACAATGTCGTGAAGGACTATCACACACTCAATCAGCTTGAGGCAGAAGGCGCCGTACCGCCTAGGTCGCAGATGTTAAAACCTGAACGATGGCGATATGTGGTGAATGCGTTTTCTTAGAGGTTTTGTCGCTCGACCGCGGGCAATCACGTGAGGTGTAGTTTCAAATGGCAGTTCTGTTTATCATCTTCTCTCTTTACATATTTTGGGGACCCATTGCCCTGATCGCCGCTAACTTTATAGTCGCGAAACAGATCAGCACGCTGACATTTCAAAACGGAGCTTTGCTTGTTCTTGCCGAACTCCTTATCTTCACGCCGACACTCGTCCGCGAGCACAGCTATTTTCCGGATCTCTTTTTGCCGTGGCATATCAGTTACGTTTTTTCTCCGCCCAAGCCTGAGTTTTCTCTTCTCGGGCTTATCGGAACCCTTGCACTCTCAACAGTCTCGCTGATCGCCTGGTACTTTCTCGTTTTTAGAACAAACAGGTCGTAGTGCCGAGGCCGATATTCGCAGATACTTTGGTTTTTCGTGAATTGCCAACGGTCATCGGCTATCTTTTCGAGAATGGTTGAGAGTAAATTTCAGTTTTCATCTTCGCTCGATGGGCTCACGCTTAACGGAACCATCGCGACCCCAAGCATCGGTGGCGCGCTCAACAGGGGCCACGTTCTCTTGTTAGGCGGCTCCGGAAAAGTCGATCGCGATGAGACGATTCCGGCCGAACATACGCTCACCGGGAAGCCCGAGAAGCTTTTTAAGCAAATCAGCGATGCATTAGTTCTCGAGGGGTTCACCACTTTTCGCTATGATAAGCGCGGCATAAGAGGAAGTACGGGAGACATCGACCGAAGTCTATGGGCAACGGCAGACCGAGTTCACCTCATCTCTGATGCGGTTGATGCTTCTCTCTGCTTTTGTAAAAACCAAGGCATCGAGCCCAGTGAGCTCACTATCCTAGGACATTCAGAAGGAACAATCATCGGCGTCGAATGTGCAATTCGGCTTGGATCCAAAGTAAAGGGCCTCATTCTACTCGGCGCCGTCGCAAGATCATTCAGAGAACTGATCGAGTACCAACTTGTAAGCTCCCCCGAACGCCCCGATGAAAATAGAAATGCCACACTCGAAGATGTCGAATCTGAGATTTCAAAAATTTTGAACACTCAAGACATCTTTCACCCCGATGACGACAAGCCGTTTGCGTATCATCGTCAGATGCTAGCCGCCCCAGCTAATTCTGAGAGGATTGTACTGGTCTCCGCCCCAGTTGCCATTTTTCAAGGAAGGAATGACTTCATCACTCCTGCTGACGAGATAGAGCGTTTTAGAAAGGACGGACTGACCGTCCACACAGCGCACGTGTATGATGGTCTCGGGCACGCCTTTTCAGCAGATCTCAATGGAAGGCCAACTCTAGGGCCAATCGAATCTTACGTCCTAAATGATATTGTGGCCGTCGCAACGGCGTTTACTGAGTCGCTCTAGAAAAAAGCCGCAAAGACCAAAGTCTTTGCGGCTTCATCGCTTTCAAGAACAGCCTAAAATACTAGGCGCTTTCGGCTGATCCGGTGCTGCCCTTAGAGCTCTTTGCCGCTTCGGCGGCCTCGAGAGCTCGCATCTCGTCGTCTGTGCGATAGACGAGAGTTGGGTGTTTTTTCTTGGTGATCACCTCGTCGTCGATGATGCACTCCTTCACGTTGGACTTCGAAGGAATCTCGTACATCACGTCGAGCATCGCATTCTCGATAACACCGCGGAGACCGCGAGCACCGGTTTTGCGAATCAACGCTTCTTTCGCGATCGCACGCAAAGCCTCGTCAGTGAACTTCAGATCCACCTTTTCATAGCCCATGAGCTTCGCGTACTGCTTCACCAAAGCGTTCTTTGGTTTTACAAGAATGTCGATCAGCGCCTCTTCACTCAATGGATCAAGAACCGCGGTCACCGGCATACGGCCGATGAACTCAGGGATGAGTCCAAAGCGAACCAGATCATCTGGCTCAACATACTGAAGGATGTGCTCACCCTTGTCGCGCTCACTCTGGCTGCGAATGTCAGCGGCAATTCCGAGCGACTTCGACGAACGGCGATTTTCGATTACCTTATCAAGGCCAACGAACGCACCGCCGACGATGAACAGAATATTCGTCGTATCGACTTGGATGAATTCCTGTTGCGGATGCTTACGACCACCCTTAGGCGGAAGATTGGCAACCGTACCTTCAAGAATCTTCAAGAGCGCCTGCTGAACGCCTTCGCCCGAAACGTCGCGTGTGATCGATGGGTTCTCGCTCTTGCGCGAAATTTTATCGATCTCGTCGACGTAGATAACGCCTTTTTGCGCTTTCTCAACATCGTAGTCCGCGGCCTGAAGAAGATTGAGAACAACGTTCTCAACGTCCTCACCGACATAGCCCGCCTCGGTCAAAGTCGTCGCGTCCGCCATAGCGAACGGAACGTTTAAGATCTTGGCGATGGTCTGCGCAAGCAGCGTCTTTCCAGAACCGGTTGGACCGATCAGGAGAATGTTCGACTTCGCCAGCTCAACGTCGTCTTTGCGACCTGATCCGAGCGAGTTGATACGCTTGTAGTGGTTGTGAACGGCAACAGCGAGCGCTTTTTTAGCGCGCTCTTGGCCAATGACATAGTCATCGAGGTAGCTCTTGATATCGATTGGTTTCGGAACTTTGAGGCTCGGCTTGACCGTCTCCTCACGCTCCTTCTCCTCAGCAATGATATCGTTACAAAGCTCGATGCACTCGTCACAGATGTAAACGCCAGGGCCTGCAATCAATTTCTTCACTTCGTTCTGTGTCTTGTTACAAAACGAACAGCGGAGAACTCCTGAGCCAGCTTCTTTCTTGTTTATGGTCACGTCTTAGAGCCTTTCCGGAATTGCACCACATGATCGACCAATCCAAATTCGAGGGCGGCAGTCGCGCTCAAATAGAAGTCGCGATCCATGGCCGTGTCCAGCATATCCGCCGATTTGCCTGTGTGATGAGCGTAGACTTCCGTCAGTCGCATCTTCGTATTGAGCATTTCATTGGCCGCGATCTCGATATCACTCGCCTGTCCCGAAAGACCACCCATAATATGCGGTTGATGCATCATCACACGCGCGTGTGGCAGGATATAGCGCTTGCCCTTTGTGCCCGCAGTTAAAAGCAGCGAGCCCATGCTGGCCGCCAAACCAATGCACGTCGTCGAAACATCACACTTCACAAATTGCATGATGTCGTAGATGCCAAGTCCCGCCGAAACCGAGCCGCCCGGCGAGTTGATGTAAAGCTGAATGTCTTTGTCCGGATTGTCGGCCTCAAGAAATAGCATCTGCGCGATAACCGCATTGGCCACGTCATCGGTTACCGGAGTACCGAGAATAATGATCCGATCTTTTAACAGCCTCGAATAGATGTCGTAGCTGCGCTCACCGCGCGCGGTCTGCTCAACAACGATGGGAATCAACGCCACAAAAATGCCTTTCTCGCTCAGTTTCCGTTCCTGCTGTGTCTAGGATCGACGACTGAACTGAAACAGCCAATCGAACCCTGTCGGTTCTCGTATCGGTAAAACCAATTCCGAGCTATAACCCGACTCGAACCATCATGAGACGAAGTCGCAAATTGCCACGCCACATCATGCATGATAGCGTCGTTATCTTCTCAGATCAGTGGGTTGAGTGCATTTTGCGATAGGTCGAGCGCGACCTTGGCTAGCCTTTAGGCCATCGACTTTTGTAAGGTTCTCACTGTCTGATAACAGAATGGCGCGGGGAAAGGGTCCGTAATGGCACAAGACAAGAAACAGTCCATCGAGCAATCGAGCAAACAGTCCATCAATGTCGAACTCATCAAGTCGAATCTTGAGCAGTTAAAGTCCGATGCACTTGTCGTTTTTGTTTCCAAAAAGGCGACAAAGGCAGAGAAGAAGGCAGCGACTCCCACGATTCTCGTTGAAGGCGTCAGCAAAGCGATCGAAGACAAGGTCTCTGCCGCAGCAGGGTCCGGAACACTCACTGGCGCAGCCCAAGAGGCCGTGCTGTTTCGCGACACGCATTTCTCGGGAACCAAGCATCTTATCGTCGTTGGGCTCGGCGAGGCAAAAGGTCTGACCGCAGAGACACTGCGCCAATCCGCAGCGCAAGCCGCTGCTCAAATCAAATCGGCCAAAATTAAATCCGCCGCTATTGCGATGGATTCAATCGCACACACAGCACTGAGTGCTGAAACAATCACTCAGGCCGTAACCGAGGGTATTTTGCTTGCAGCCTACGGGTTTAACGAGTTCAAGACTGATAAAAAAGACGATGGCCTTGAAAAGCTCACGCTGGTCTCGTCTCACAAAAACAAGAGCCACGAAAAAGGCCTCGAAACAGCTCAGGTGATCAGTGAGTGCGTGAACTTCTCGCGCTGGCTCGGAGATCGTCCGGGCAACCGAATGACGCCTTCGATCCTCGCCGACGAGACAGTAAAGGCCGCAAAGGGCACAAAGCTCAAAGTCAGTGTCTGGGATAAGGCTCGAATTAAATCTGAAAAGATGGGCTCCTTTCTTTCGGTTTCGCTCGGTTCATCACAAGATCCACGTTTCATTGTCATGGAATACAATGGTGCTGCCGCTTCTAAGAAACCCGTTTGCTACGTGGGCAAAGGCCTGACGTTCGACTCGGGTGGCATCTCGATTAAGCCGTCAGGCGGCATGGAAGAGATGAAGTACGATATGTGCGGTGGCGCAGCGGTCATCGGTACAATGCTCGCAATCGCAAAACTAAAACTAAAGGTCAACGTCATCGGCCTTGTCCCAGCGACCGAGAACATGCCTGGCCCAGCAGCCAACAAACCAGGCGACATCGTGACTGCTCGCAACGGGAAGACCATCGAAGTGAACAACACCGATGCGGAAGGCCGCCTGATTCTCAACGACGCTCTCGTTTATGCGTGCGAACAGAAACCAGCTGTCATTTTGGATGTCGCGACATTGACTGGTGCTATGGCCGTTGCACTCGGCAACCTCCACACGGGCTACTTCACTCGCAACGACAAGCTTTCAACACGTATTGAAAATGCCGCCAAGGAGTCGGGCGAATGGGTTTGGCGCATGCCGCTCACCGATCATCATGCTCGCGACATGAAGGGCACATACGCCGATTTGTCGAATATGAGCTCGGGCAAAGGCGCGGGATCCGCAACGGCCGCCGCGTTCCTTGAGCAGTTTGTCGACAAGGACATCCCATGGGCGCACTTCGATATCGCAGGCACAGCATGGAACACAGGCGATCGCGTTCCATACAACCCTCGAAAGGGCGCATCGGGCGCAATCATTCGGACCTTTATCCAGTTCGCAATGAACGAATAGCGCTCTAACCAAAGAACCGCTCAATTTGAGACCGGCCTCCTCCGATAGTAATCAGAGGAGGCTTTTTTTATGAGAAAATCGGTTTGGCTTGGCGTTGCCGCCTATCTCCTCGTGGCCGGCCTCGGATTCTTCGCCACTGTGAACTCGTGGGACGGAATGATCTATATTTCCGATCTTAAACTCAGAGGCCTCTCCGGCCGAGTGCCCGCCGCGATTCACAAAGAACTCGATTTCTCTCGCCTTGATGGTGCCGCCCTTCTCAACGCCTCTCAGAAACGACTTCTGACGGCGGCCAAAGTGATTATGGATCACGATGGCGTGGGTCTTGAATTCGGACAGTTTGTGATTCGAACTGCTGACGGCCAACGTCAACTGGCCTGTGACTACTACGATCGAGTCACCGTTAAACTTGTCGCCGACGGCATGGCCTCATCAGGTGAAAAACCAGAGATGATCATTAGCGCCCCCTGCTATACCGCAGCCGATCTGACACGCACTGAGCCAATTCGCATTCCCACTCAGCGAATTGAGGCTGAGAACCCGGTCGATATGGACCTGAACTATCCCGATGTTGTCGGCACGTCTTTTCAATTCCGCAATATGACATCGCGGTGGCCCAAACGCTGGGCCGTCACCGGAGTTAAGCTCTACCGCGAGTCAGAACCCGGTCGCGAAATTCAAGTCGACCAAAATGAGATCCGCGAGCACTCGAAAAAATCACTGATTGTGATTTGGCCGTAAAACAAGCAGAGCGCCACCGCGCGGAAACCCCTACGGCTGATAAACACATCGAAAGCCGCCCGTCGACGAGCGCCCTGTCGAGATTTCATCGGC
This sequence comes from Pseudobdellovibrionaceae bacterium, assembly GCA_016791465.1. Classification (GTDB taxonomy): domain Bacteria; phylum Bdellovibrionota; class Bdellovibrionia; order Bdellovibrionales; family JAMPXM01. The sequence continues at coordinate 5,497 of JAEUWE010000426.1, read as the reverse complement.
ATCACCGGCAAAAAGACCCGGGCTATTTCCAGACGCAAGATTTCCACCTCTCGTAATCACCCGCAGGCTGACGACGCCACCTGGTATATAGAATCTGCCGATATTCTGACTGGAATGAGTCCAGCTCGTTGTCGAAGGCTGAAACGTTGAACTTCCAAACGTCACGCCATTCGAAGACGTGAGAACCGAAATAAATGATGTCATCGCCGCAGATACCACTTCGATGTACGCCGATGGACCCCCTGAGTACGAAACTGTTCCACCTTGACCGTCGATATCAACTCGTTCGCGAGCGTTGCCCGACAAGTCCCAAATGATCTGACCATCCGAAGTTGTGAAAACCCGAATCTGTTCGCCGCCTGAACCAAAGGCCGCAGCACTGCTATTGCCTGTCCCCTCATACCCATTGGAATCAGATCCTGCAGCCAGCAACCCTCCAGAGTTCGCAAATGTCCATCCATCAGTTTGTGCGCTGGCATCGGTCGTCCCATCAGAGTGTCCCGAACGAAGCCGGCCCAGACTCCAGTTCGATGAGACACTTGCAATATCAAGAGCAAGGACGTCCCACTCACGATTGCTCAGCAAAGAATACTGAGCGCCAAGGCTGGCGCACTCAGAAAGATTCTCTGCATACGTCAGACGTGTCCACGGAGTACCTGCCGCGCGTGAGACAGGAAGATACAGCGCAGGATCTAAATTAGTTGTTCCGCGACCGTCCGACACCGCCGTGCCGTCGTTCAAACTCACTTTCATTTCATACTTTGCGACACAGAGCGAGTACCCAAGCTGCGCCTCGACCGAGGCCGGCATCCGAATAAAGTTAGTCGGACAAACCGCAGACCGGGGCTGAGTGCCAGACTCATCAGGTGTCGCAACGGGTGACGTCGTGGTCGCAGTCTTAGTACTATCGATCTTCAGCCAGTCAGAAACATTGCAGCCCGTTATAAACAATACGATTGAAACCAAAAGGGCACTCTGAAATCGCGAGTCTAATCCATTCCTCAACAGCATTCTAACTTATCGGCTTTAGTCGGGACTCAGATTAGGTTGGGCATCATCTCAATTTGATACAGGACCGCTATGTCAGAGTACAGCTGAGATCACCCCGCCGAGAGTACCCGCGATAGATCGAGCCCAACGCTTTGGCCTCGTGACCAATTGCCAGAACTCCAAGGCGTGCCGACCATCCGTAGACATTCTCCATCGGATGGCCCTCAACGGAAATCTTCAGATCGCTGACGCAAAGTCGTTTATAAACAGCGCCCGGCGAGTTCAACGATTCCGTCGGGCCCTTTTCTGAATGCGAACGCAAGAAGCCACCGGCCAGCTGACATCCAAACAGATAGAGCGTCGGTTCGGCCGTGATCCCATCGGCTTGAACGATCGACGGAATTCCCTCTTGAATGATAACCTCTTCGACATCGCGACCACCCTTGGCCGCTTTCATTTTCTTCCGTGTCTTATAATTGAGATTGAGAATGTCCTCACCCGAAGCGGCACGCATCACCGCCAGCCCATAGGTCCCAGCATTATTCTTCACAAACACCACGGGTTCATCCGAAATTCCACGACGCGCATACTCGGCGCGCAGACGATCGATCATCGTTTGAACACGCTGCGCGAGTGCCTCACGACTCGAGTCATTCGCCATATCAAATTCCGAGAAGAGCTCGGTTTCAACAGTCAGCGTCCAAGGATCGACATCGATGAGCTTCGCAAACTCAGTTGAGAGTTTATTGTAGTGCAAAAAGTAATTCGACTTCTTCCGCTGCCACCAGCCAAGTTCCCGCGGTGGATTGAGATGCATTTCGTTCAACTCACCCCACTCCGGGTAGAACTCCGAAAAGTCATTGTTTGAAACGACAAGGTCCGGCGTGAAACACGAACACTTCAATCCCGACCGATCGATCGTCGCTGAAACAACTTCGACCGTGCGACCACTTGCCGTCGTCATCACGGCGCGCTCTTGTTGCAAGCGCGGAATCGCGACGCAGACCTCGAGATCCGCACCACGCAAGATTTCGACCAGAGAAGCCACATTTTCCCAATAGTAAGCGTTGTTCGTGTGCTCTTCGGTGATCAGCAAAAGCTTCTTCACCTTGCCGACTCCATAGTGTCGATCGAGATAAAAGCGAACAAGCGGCGGCGCGCTTTCGCGATCGGTGGGACAGATGTTGTTGAATCCAGCCGGATAAATATTGGCGTCAACATTCGCAACCTTGTGACCGGAATCGCGAATATCGTAACTCGAGTAAAAGGGCAAATCGACCTCATCCCGATAGGAGCCAAACCAATCTTGAATACGCGGGAGATTGCGAACGATCTGCTGATGCAGAGAATCTTTAAATCCTGTCACCTGAATACCTTCTCTCTTCTATCGCTCAACCAATATTCCATCTCGAGCCCGGTCGACGGTGCGACTCACAATCAGCGCTCCGCCCACCACTGCTCCGGGCAGAAGCAATAAATTCAAACCGGGAATCAGCATCGCAACCCCAAGCCCAAATGCAAATCCTGAAAATGCCGGCCAGTGTGCACGAAAATGCTTGAACCGCGCCGCAAGCGGCCAGCCCATCGCCTCGAACGAATAGTCGCAAATATCAAACGCCACGATGTGCACGAATCCGATCGTGGCAAGGACGTTCAGTCCAGGAATAAAAGAAAAACCAAAGAGCAACATCCCGACGACAGCAAAAAGCAATGACTTCAATACGCTAATCCACGCCATGCGCGCTGTGAGGGCCATCCACGACAATGTACGAAATGGTTCATCGACTCGCACTCCCGTTTCAACCAATGTACGCTCGGCCAACATCGAGTACAGTGGCGCCACCACCAGACGCGCTAAAAGATAAAGGGCCAGACCAAGAAGCAAAAACCAAATGGGCCACAGACCAATCGCCACGAGCCACCATAGCCACGTTACACTCTCAAGACCCACAAGACTCAAAAGCGACGTCGTGACAATCGGATTCCACTGAACGATCTGCGATAACCCCACCGTTCCAAATGCGAGAAATACAATGACCGCGACGATGATTGGCAACAAGGCCCACAGTTTCAGCCTCTGGCTTCCGAATATCGCCCGATAGCCGTGCCAGACCGCGGTCAGGCCAAAAAAGAAAGCCGACATTACTCTGCCCCTTCTCCCGGAAACTTCGGAACAGGCTCAACGACTTTGCGCCGACGATTTTGCGATTCATCGGTTGCCGAATCGCCAACAGGGCGCTCAAACATCAACGTCGCCTGCAACGATTCTTCAAACTGATCAACGGCATTGAACAATCGAACGACGGGCTTATCTGATTCCGGCCCCACCTGTTTAATAATCTCAAGAACAAAGAGCGATCGCAGCTTCGCAACTGCGTCGCCGAGTCGAACCAATCGCTCCCATCGCTGTCGCTGTTGCTCCCTCGCAGCGACCAAAATCTCAGAACTGGCCGGCACTGGTACCGCATCAATTGATTTGCGCAAGGCCGCATAGGTCTGATTGAGATCGTCAACCGCCAGAGAGGCCCACGGCTCTTCCTCAAGTTCGGCGGCTTGAACCAAGTAACCCTGACTTCGCTCAACAGAGCGAATCACTTCATCAAAACGCTGCCATTCAACCTCTTGTGCCGGCCGATGCCCCATCGCATAGAGAACCCGAGCCAACCACTCTGGACGACCGTCTTTCGCCGACGCCACACGCAGCCGCCCCAGGGCGCGATCAGCCGCTGCAAAATACCTCTCTGCTTCATTGGGGTTGTGAGCGCGAGCGTATGCGGCGGCCAATCGAGCCGGCAACTCGGCCTCAGCAACCTCTCTTGACATCATCGCCGAGCGCCGTTCGGCATCTTTCAAGGCCGCCAAACTTTGGGCATCTTCACCTAGTGCTTCAAGCATCACGCCCATTCGAACCAAGGCAAGCCCCTGGATCTTTGGAGCGGTCTGCCCCTTCTGTTCAACTTCACGATACTTCTCGAGCGCCTCCGCAAAGCGCAATTGCTCCTCAAGCGAACGACCGATATTGAACTGCGCGGCGAGCGTCCAGTTCGTTGTCGGTTGATTCTTCAGAAACTCGCGAAAGCCAGCTTCGGCCTGACTCCAACGACGCGCTTCAAGATGATCATAAGCCGCACGATAGGCAGATGGCGCCTCGGGTATCGGTTTTAAATACGGATTGTCCGGATAGCCTAGAATTTTGCGGACAGTTCGATTCACTTCCGACTTGGAGATTCCCAAGAAAGCACAGCCAGCCGACAGCATGGCGACAGAACCAAGGACTACGACCAACACAAGAGACCGCTTCATCAATTTCATTGCGCTGATTCTCCCAGGAAAGTCGAAAGAGATTCAAGGTCCTGCAACCCGAAGATGTCCTGCCGATACTCCGGCACCTGGAGAACAGCGACGCGACTCGGCATCTCTTTCCGAAAGATCCGTAGCAACTCAAAGCGCTGTTGATGATCAGCCTTGACGAGAGCATGAAGCGCTCGAAGCTTGAGAAGCTTTGCAGCCATGTCAGGTGCAAACTGATGCTCGCTCGCTCCCTCACCCCATTCAGGAAGTGATTCTGGAAACGAGCGGTTTAAGATACAGCCACCAAGATCGTAACCAAACTGCTCAAGATGCTGTGCCAGGTGCCGCGCCTCCTGCAGCTTCGCCACATCAAAACTGGTGACCAAAACAAAGGCCGCCACATCTGAAGTCAAAAGCTGATGAACGCGGTCGCTTCGATCGCGAAGGGTTTTTTGAATCGATCGAATACTCGCGAAAAAATCGACAAGCTCATCGATAAAACGAGCACCCGTCAAAACCTCGAGCGACTTTAACGCCGCTCGAGTGCCGCGGCCGATAATCGATCCCAAAAGTCCACCCGACGCCTCAGGCGCCATAAACCAACGTGTGACGGAGTCTTGAAATAACGACCGAATTCGATCGGGCGCCGAAAGAAAGTCGATCGCGTGTTGGGTTGGCGGCGTATCGAGAATCACAAGATCGTACTTTCCGGACTCCACCGCCTGCAGCAACCGTTCAAGCGCGGTGAACTCTTGCGATCCCGAAAGAGTCGTCGACAACTGCTGATAAAGACGATTCTTGGATAGCTTCTTATAGAGCTCTGGATCTTTCGAATTGCTCTCGATAAAGCGATCAAAAATCGATTTGGAGTCAATAACCGCTGCCGAAAGCTGGCCCGCAGACTTCAACTGAACTTGCCGCTCCTCAATTCCGCTGAGATCTAAACCGAGTGCCGTCGCCAACCGTTTAGCCGGGTCAACCGTCAGCACCAGAACCCGCCGGCCAAGCGCCGCGGCCCGCATGCCGAGAGCGGCTGCCATTGTGGTCTTTCCGACGCCACCCGAGCCAACGCAGACTACGATTTTCTTCCCGCGCAGCAGGGCATCTAAAGTTTCCGTAGATCCTCCTCGGCCGCTGCAATCATATCTGTAGGTGATTTTGAGTAGTAACGGGGGATTCGATACACGTTATCGAATCGCATGATCAGTCTATCGAG